>JBBQQZ010000212.1:0-6915 GCA_038215325.1 Tepidisphaerales bacterium
ATGACGTAGTTGTGAAACGCTTTCACGGGAATTCGTCTCAAGAGTGGAAGCCGCGGATTGAGCTCAGGCAGCGCCGTTCCCATCCCAGGCATCTCGGCAACAGACTTGAATGTGGCTTCCACGGCATCGAGAAATCGCTCAGCGGCATCGCGATTGTCGCGTGCGATGTGCATGTACATGTCGATCAGGTCGTTGCGAACCGCAGGCCGGCGGTGTACGCGCATGCTCATCGCCTTCATCCGACGCGCCGCTATCAACGAGCACGCGCGCGACCGGCCGTCCTGACTTCGGCCCAATCTTCGTTCGTCATCTCAATCGGAGGACCACTGTCCAGACCGATATCCAATTCTTTTGAGATCTGCTGCGACGTCATTTCACGACGAACTAGCTCAGTCAAATAACGTGCGGCGTCACCCTGAGCGTGCTGGATCGCTTGGGCATCCACGAACGCTTGAAGCTCTAGGGGCAAGTTGAGCGAGTAACCCATGGAAACAGCTTACCATGCGAGCGAAGCAATGATCAACGCCAAACCCTCCGCCACCAGCGCATCACCCGGACGCGGAGTTGCAGGCGCTTCAATCCCGGGTCGCGGGGGGCAAGTTTGAGGGCGTAGACGAGTTCGTCCCAGGCATAATCGAGTTCGCCGGACTCGATGTACGCCAGCGCCAGGTTGTGCCGAACGGCGAGGTTGCTCGGGTCGATTTCCAATGCGTGCAGGGACGCTTCGATCCCGCGGTCGTACCGCTGGCGCGAGCACTCTGCCACCGCGAGGTTTTGCCAGGCTTTGGCGTTTTCGGGCTCGGCCTGCGTCAGCCGCTTGAGGCACGCGACGGCGAGGCGGATTTCGTCGAGATCGAGCAGCATGTTCGACAAATCGAGCAAAATCTGCGGCGAAGCCGGCCGCAGCATCAGTTCGGCGCGGAGGGAAGCCTTGGCTCGGATCAGGTCGCCTTGCTCGACCGCCAGCCGCGCCAGCAGCAGATTCGCGCCGGCGAACGTCGGATCGAGGTGCAGCGTTTGCCGAAGCGACGCCTCGGCCAGGTCGTGGCGTCGCCGGGCGAGTTCCAGCCGCGCCCGCGCGAACGTCACCCCGCCATGCGCCGGCGAACCGGCGGCGGCCTGGACCAGCTTCGATTCGGCCTCGTCGAGCCGGCGCATGTGGATCAACAGCGACACATATTCCAGCAATGTCGGCAGGTGGTTCGGGTCGAGTTTCAGCCCCTCGAGGTAGTGCCTTCGGGCCTGTTCGGAGAAGCCGCGCCGCGCCAGCGCCTCGGCGATCCTGGCGCGAACCTGCACGTCGTCGCCGGCCAGATCGATCGTCTTCTGCCAGCAGAAAATCGCCTTGTCGAACTGCCCCCTCGCCGCCAGGCTCAACCCGATGTTGTAGTAGCAGATCGGACACTGATCGCGGTACAGCCGAGCGGTGTAGAACATCTCCTCGGCGGCCTGGTGGTTGCCCAGATCGGTGTAGACGCGGATCCGGTTGCAGTACGAGGGTTCGAACTGCGGATCGGTCTCTTCCAGCCGCTTGAAAATCGCGATCGATTCGTCGTACCGGCCGAGCTGGTGAAGCGAGACGCCCATGTGGTTCAGGGCGTGGACGTGCTCGGGGACCAGATTGAGGACTTCGCTGTAGGCGTCGATGGCGTCGTCATGCCGGCCAAGCTCGTCGAGGGCCCGGCCGATGTGGAAATGCCAGTCGGCGTTGAACGGGTTGATCGCGACGGCGGCACGGAGTTGGTCGAGGGCCTCTCCCCAGCGGCGGTCGCTGAGCAACCGTCGCGCCCTGCGGGCACGATCTTCGGCATCTGTCCAGTGCGAGTGGCTCATACAACAACACCCGGCCTTAGCCGTACTGTTTTACGTCGGCAATAGCGCCTTGGGCAAGGTGAAATTCCAAACTCCGCGCACGGGTGGCGTTGAGGCGTGTCTAGCGTCTGGAAGGCGGATAAAAAATGGTGTAGGCTGCCTGATTCGTCGATACATAAATGTTCCTCCGCTCGATCGTTGGGTGCTGTGTCCGGTCGTCGCGCGGCAAAAGCGTCTGGGAAGGCTGCGTTGAAGTCACGAACCTATGCAAAACTGTTGCTAATTGCCGCCGCGTGCGCTGCGGCACCGGGGTTTGCATGGGCACAGGATGCCGCACCTTCTGCGTCCACCCCGGTTCCGGCGTCCGATGTGCCGCAATTGCGTGAATCGCTCCTGAACCCCTCGACCCGCCAGGACCAGCGTGAAATGGCCGCCCGGCGCCTGCTCGCCAGGCCCGGGCCCGACGCCCGTACCGCGCTGCGCGACGCCCTGATCGAAATCCGCCAGCCCAACGTCCAGCTCGCCGCCGCCAAGGCGCTGGCGGAGAACCCCACCCCTGATCCCGCGCTCGTCACGCCCCTTTTTGCCCTCGTCGATCCCACCAGCCGCAAGGACATCGTTGACGCCGCCTTCAGCGCCTTAGGGGCGTACAAAGCCGACGCCGACGTCCTCACCCGCCTGCTGTCGCTCGCGCGCGACGGGTCTGATCTCACCATCCGCCTTGCTGCAATCAAATCTTCCGGCACATTTGTCGAAAAACGGGTCGCGCAGACCCTGCTCGACCTGATCGACCCCTCCACCCAGCCCCCGGCGATCAACCAGGCCGCCAAAGAAGCCCTCGCCTACATGACCGGCATGCAGGCGGATGCGACGACCAACGACGGCTGGCGTACCTGGTGGAACGCGAATCGCGAGAGGCCCGACGCCCAGTTCAAGGCCGACCTCGTCCAATCCCGCGCCGGCCGCTACGACGCGACCATGCAGCAGATGAACGACCTGGAAGCCGAGGTCGTCCGCATGTTGCAGGAGCAGGTCCAGCGAACCCCCCCCGCCGATCGCGCCGAGGTGCTGCTGCGTACGCTCCGCGCCACGCAACCCGCCATCCGCGCCGCCGGCGCGCGGATCGTCACCAACGCCGCCGTTAACGGCGAGTTCGTCCCGCCTGCGGTGAAAGAGCAGCTTCGGTCCCTGATCGGCGACGCCGACCCCGACGTCCGTCGCCAGACCGCGCTGGCGCTGGCGGTCATCAACGACGCCGACGCGATCGTCCCGCTGCTTACCCAGTTGAACCAGGAGACCGATTCCACCGTCATGGCCGCCATCGCCCAGGCGATCGCGCCGATCCGCGATCCGCGCTCCGTCCAGCCCCTCCTGAAAATGCTCGCCGATCCGCGCCTCGAAACCGCCCAGGCTGCCGCCACTGCGCTCAGCGACCCGGAACTCGGCAAGCGCCTCCGCACGACCGACCCCACCCTCGCCGACAACGCCGCCGAGCAGTTGATGTCGACGCTTCGCTCGCGCACCACGCCGCAGGACACCAGCGACCTGCGTGCCGAACTCGTCAAAGCCGTCGGCGCGATGCAGAGCAAGCTGCAAGGCTCGCCGCTGGCGAAGCTGCTGCGGTCCCGCGCCGAGGTTCCCAAGGTCCGCCGGGCGCTGCTTGGCGCGGTCGGGGCGTTGAAGATGCCCGAACTCGCCGAAGGCGTCGTCGAATCGATGGACGACCCCGATCGCGGCGTCCGCCTCGCCGCCGTCCGGGCGCTCGGGCAGGTCGCCGATTCATTCGCCCAGCAAAACCAGCTCGCCGACCGGATCGATCCCGCCAAGGAATCCGACGCCGAAGTCCAGGAAGCCGCCTGGACGGTGCTGAACGAACTGTTCAAACTCGCCCCTTCCAATCAGTTGGAAAGCTGGGAATTTAAGTTGCAAGGCCAAGGCCCCAACGAAAGCCTCGCCCAACGCGCCGCCCGCCGGCTGGTCGTGCTGCGCATCCTTCGCGACCGGGTTCGCGCTTCAGGCGACGTGAACGCCCTGGCCGGCCGCGAACAGCAGATCGGCGAAGCCGCGATCGACGCAGGGTTCTTCGACGAATCCATCACCGCACTGCGCAGCGCGTTGTCCATCGCGATCAAAACCAAGGACGCGGTTCGCGAAGAACTCGTCGCCGAAAAGCTCATGCGCGCCCTGCTCCGGGCCCGCCGGTTCGACGAGGCCATCACGTTCTATCAACAGCAGATCGCCAAAGACAAGCGCTTTCAGGTCGCGCTGTCGGCGGAGATCCGCTCCGAAGTCGAGCGACTGTTTGAACTCAAAGACCTCGAAAACTCCAAGCGCCTCATCAACGCCGCCCTGGCGTCCAACCCGGGGCTGGAAGTCACGCAAGCCAACATCCTCCGCATGCTCAAGGATCGCATCGAGGACAAGTCCAAAGAGCAAAACCTCATCCCCGGTCGCAACAACCTGCCTATGAACGCCCGGGTGGATTGATCACTTCCTCGCCGGCGCGTAGATCTCGCGCACGTCCACCAGCTTTACCCGGCGATCGCCTACGAGAACGAATTTTTTCTCCACCTTGATGTTCGCTCCGCTGACCACGTTCCCCGTGTTGTCGCGCACGTGCCACGCGTCTTCCCACCGCGCGGGCGCTCGCAGCGCGATGGCGGACACCTCCTTCGCGAGGTCGAACGTCTTGGGCCCGAACAGAGACGACGTGACGGTCACCTTGCCCTCGTCAAGCGCCACCGATTCCCCGGCGGCGAAGTCGCCCGAGCGAAGCAGCGCGCCCATAGTCGCTTCGCCCGCGGGCAGGGTCAGTCGTGGATGCGTCGGCTGAAACAGGATCCAGCTCACGTCCGCAAGCTTGGCCGACTGTGCCGCTCCGCCTGCAACGGTCCAGGTCAATGTCTGGGCGTCGAGCTCCGTGACGAGCCCTGCGATCGTCGATCCGTCTGCAAGAACGATCCCGCGCGCCGGGGTAGGCGAAGCGGCCGCTGTGTTGAGCGGGTCGCCGCGAACGAGAGCTACGTGGTCGTACCGTACGATTTCAGTCGTCATGTTCACGGCGCTCGAGGTCACCAGACCGACCACCACACTCTTCCCCATCTCGATCTGCTGCGTGCCGATCTCCTCCCACGACGTACCGTCGGCGGACCGGTAGCCGGTGAACTGGTTCCCGCTGCGCGCGATCCGCACCCAGCCGCTGGTGGGCCTGGCCGCCTGCGCGTCGGGCTCGGCGGCGGGGGGATTCGTAGCCGGCAACGCAGGCCGGGCGCGCATACGCGCGGCGTCTTTCGGTCCGATGATCGCCGCAGCAAACCGCGCCTCGGGTGCGAGCGACTCGCGGATGATTACCCCGCCGGACGCACTGGATCGCGCGGTTTCGGGCAGGCGCACGCGCGCGATCAACTGCCCATCTCCTTCGAGCCTTTGATAGACCATGTGACCGGAATCCACCCCCGACCACAGCCCCCACCCCGCTGCCGTCACTGCGATCGCACCTTCGTCTGCGACCACCGCGCCCGGCATGCGCACGGCACCGAAATCCCCCGCCTTCCAAGGCCAGGGCACGCCCAGAGCCTTGCCACCGTCGTCCGGGCTGGGTGTCGGCGACAAATCGATCCGCGACACCGCGTCCAGTGGAAACGTCTCGGCGACAGCTTGCCCTGGCTTCACGGTCACGGTTCCGGCTTCGGCGAGCGAGACCTCGCCCCAGATGACCTTGCCGTTCGGCAACGCCACCTCACCAGCGACGCTCATCTCCGACAACACCGCCACCGTCACCAGGACAATCGACAATCGAAAAAACATAGTTCGCTCCAGCACAACCACGCGACTCACTGCTTCTTCTGCCCCGGTTCGCGAGCGCGGCGATCGGCGTCGGCCAGTTGCCGCAATTCATCCATCAACCGCTTCCGGTCCATCTCCGACGCGCCCACCGCGTTCTCCAGCCGCACGCGCTCACGCTGCGCCGTCGCGATCTCGTCCTGAACCTGCTGTAGCGCGTCGAGTTTCTCATCGATCTGTGGACTCACCCCTCGCTCCGACCGCGTCCCGGCAATCTCCCGCGCCCAGCTCAGCCTCGCGTGAGCGATGTCACGATCTGCCATCGCGGCGGTGACCTTGAATCGGTGCTTCATCAAGTCGCCTTCGGTCGCATCAGGGGTTGTCGCGTCCGCCAGGCTCGCGAAAGTGTCGGAAAGGCCTTTCATCGCTTCGACGTACTGATCGTACTGCTTCAACGTTTGCGGCGGGACTCCAGCGCGCTCACGCTCAATGGCTTGTGCGCTCGGCGTAGCCTGAAGCTGCTGGCGTCGGATCGTGAACCGCTCGCGCCACCGGTTGCGCCCGCCCATAAGCCGAAAACCGGCTTCGCGGGCCTTGTTCGCCTCGTCGATCCGCCCCTCAGCGAAGAGGGTGCCGGCGTTTTCCCACGCCGCCACGTACTGCGCGAAGAACTTTTTCGCTTCAACGACGTCCGCGGCGCCAATGTCGCCGAGCTCGGAGCCTTCAAACTCCAGCAAACCGATCTGATCGCGCCCCTCGTCTGCGAACTGCTTCGCCTGCGCAACTTCGCTGGCGTACTTCCCGGCGTTTTGGGCCTGCGCGCCGCAAGCGGTCAGCAGCACCAGTGCGATGAACGCTCGGAACACATTGTGCGGAATTCGGAGGCGTCTCATCGGTTCACTTACTGTTTCAAACATCGTTTTGTCCATTTTCTCGTCCCGGCCGGTCCCAGCGCAGTGCGATCCCGAACTCGTTAAGTCCGACCCGCATCCTTCCTACACACGGCGGCGGGCTCCGTTAGCGAGGAAATCAAATCCCGGCCATTCCTCACGTGAAACATCGCCATACCGCCTACAATCAGTCGGCCAACGAATCGCCTGCTGGGGGGATGATTCAGGCGGTGCGCTTGGGCCGCTTAACGCGGACGGGTCTGGCGTTTACACTCAGGGGCCTATGGCAACCAAAGAACAAACCCTGGCGCGGATGGCGGAGAGTGGCGTGGTGGCGGTGATTCGGGCACCGTCCGTGGACGTGCTGATCCCGCTAACCGAGGCATTGATCGCCGGGGGCGTATTGAGCATCGAAGTGACGATGAGCACG
>JBBQQZ010000213.1:0-6915 GCA_038215325.1 Tepidisphaerales bacterium
GGCGGGAAGGGACAATTTGGGGGTGGATGGGGGAGTCCGGGTCGAAGGTCGTGACTGGTTGCTGGGTCGGTTCGTGGGGAATGGGGCCGGCGATTTTTTCGCCGACTTTTGCGGGGGGCGGTGATATGAATGGGGGAGGTATTCCGTGTAGCCGCGAGCTTGCTCGCCTTTTGGAAGCGCAGGCGAGCCTGCGGCTATGCGGGGGACGCGACGGTGCGTCCGGCTCTTTGACAACCCAATCAATCCCGGCCGGTTTGGTGGGGGTTGAGGCGATGTAGCAAATGTAGCACGCGCGCAAATTCAGGGCGAGCAAGCTCGCCGCTGCACGGGGCGTAAGTGTTGCGTGGGGGGAGGGTTACGTGGATCGTCAGGCGCGGCAGATGTGTGGCACCGAATGTAGCATGCTACATTTGGGGCACCACACAAATCGCGTCGCCGCGGTTCCAAGAGGCGATGCGAAGGCGGGGCAAATTGATGGGTTCTGCCAATCTTTCTGGCGGCGAGTGCGAAGGGCAAAATCTCAAGAAACAAGAGACAAACAACCCGCAAATCCAAAGGCCCAAGTTTCAACTCGTCGTGAGCGTGAGCGTTTGGACCGTTGGCTTTGCACTTTGGAGCTTGTTTGTCCCTTGTTTCTTGGGCGTTGAGTTTTCTGCGCTCCGTGCCGACCGAAAGATTGGCAGACCCAATTGATGCATCGCGGGATTACATCTGGTCGGGGTGTTCGATGCCGAGCAGGTCGAGGCCGAGCGCCATGGTGCGGGCGGTCAGGGCGCAGAGCGCCAGGCGGCTGGTGCGGGCGGGTTCGTCGCTTTTAAGGACGGGGCAGTTCTCGTAGAAGCCGCTGAAACGGGTCGCCAGGTCGTAGAGATAGGCGCACAGCAGATGCGGCTTGAGTTCCCGCGCGACGGCGTCAATGACCTCGCCGATGCGAAGAATGTGCTTGGCGAGCGCGAGTTCTTCGGGGGCGTCGAGCGTGATGGTCCCGCCCGCTGAAGCGGGTTCGCCGGCTTTGCGGAAGATGGCGCAGATGCGGGCGTGGGCATACTGGAGGTAGGGCGCGGTGTTGCCGTCCATCGCGAGCATGGTGTCCCAGTCAAACACGTAGTCGCTGGTGCGGTCCTTGGAGAGATCGCCGTACTTGACCGCCCCGATGCCGATGGCGGCAGCGATCGACTTCTGCTGCGGCTCGGGCATGTCGGTGTTCTTCTGCTTCACGACATCGAACGCGCGCGACTCTGCCTCATCGAGCAGGTCTTTCAGCTTGATGGTTTCGCCGGAGCGTGATTTGAACGGCTTGCCGTCCTTGCCCAGGATCGTGCCGAAGGGGGCGTGTTCGAGCGACACGCCTTCGCTCCAGCCGGCCTTGTGTGCGGTGCGGAAGACCTGGCTGAAATGCTGGGCCTGTCGCGAGTCGGTGAAGTAGACGATCCGGCCGGCGTGCAGTTGCAGGACGCGATACCGGATGGCGGCGAGGTCGGTCGTGCCGTACAGAAACCCGCCGCCGGTTTTTTCGATGATGAGCGGGGGGCGTTCGGGTCCGTCGATGAAGACGCCGATCGCGCCGTCGCTCTCGATGGCGAGTCCGGCGGCTTTCAGATCGTCGACGATCTTGCGGAGCATCGGGTTGTAGAACGATTCGCCGCGTTCGTGTTCTTGTGCGAGGCCGACGGAGAGCCGTCCGTAGAGCGGCTGGAAGTGGCGTCGCGTTTCGTCGACGATCGTTTTCCATGCGGCCCGTACCTCGGGGTCGCCGCTTTGGAGCTGGACGACGGTCTTCCGCGCTTCGTCCTGAAAGTCGGGTTCATCATCGAAGCGTTTTTTGGCGCTCTTGTAGAACTGTTCGAGATCGCTGATTCCGGACGTGGGCGAGACGCCTGCGCCACTTTTCAGGTTGGCGATGAGCATGCCAAACTGCGTGCCCCAATCGCCGAGGTGGTTTTGCCGGATGACGTTTTCTCCGGCGAACTCCAGCACGCGACTGGCGGCGTCGCCGATAATGGTCGAACGGAGGTGCCCGACGTGCATTTCTTTCGCGATGTTCGGGCCGGAGTAATCGACAACCACCGTCTGCGGGTTGGGCTTCTGGTCCACCCCCAGCCGGGCATCAGCGGAAACCCGCGCCAAAGCGGTTTCCACCCATTTAGGAGCCAGGAAGACGTTAATGAAGCCCGGCCCGGCGATTTCGAGCTTATCGGCGGTTCCGGACAGGCTGATCGTTGATTTGATCGTCTCTGCGACGTCGCGGGGCTTAAGTTTCAGCGTTTTTGCAAGCGCCATCGCGGCATTGCACTGATAGTCGCCGAACTTTTCGTTTCCGGTTGGAACCAGCGAGGGGTCGGCGTCGATATCATATGCAGTCCGGATCGCAGTCCGGAAGGCGTCACGAAGTTGATTGAGGATCGTCGGCATTCGGAATCTGTTTGGAATCGAGAAACCAGAATGCTAGCATCATCGGTCGAACCAAGCCAATGCCTGTGATCGTAGTCTGCACACGGAAGTCACTACCTATGAACAAGTTGCTCGCCCCCGTTATTGCCCTCGCGTCTTCGCTGGTCCTGTCCCTCGGAGCGGTCGCGGGTCCGACGACCGCACCGTCTGGCCTGCTGGACTCTATCCGTGGCGACGAATGGTCGGCGATCCCTCAAAAGCTCAAGCTTCAGTACGCCTCTGCCGCCGTTGAGCCGGACCAGGCCCGCGTGGCGGGGTGGATCAGCGAATACCGCACGAAGGAAGAAAAGTTCCGCTCCGAGCGCAAGAAGAGCTTCGACACCGCCGTCCGCGATACCAAAATCCTCCGGGATGGCGGTTTCGTTGACTTGGCGATGGACGGGCTGGCGGACTGCTACACGCTGGCGGAGGACAAGCCGGCGTTCGTGAAAGAGCCGTGGGTGGTGGCGCTCAAAGATGCCGCAATCGACCACGCGACCAAGACCCGCGAGTCCGGCGAGTGGCTCAAGGCCCGCCGCGTGTATAGCAATCTCAGTACGCTTCAGCCGACCGAATCGAAGTGGACCAAGTCGATGGAAGAGGTCGTGCGCCGCATCCGATTGCTGACGCGCTACGCCCCGGAATCTTTCGCCTCGACGCTCCAGAAAGAGATCGCGTACCGCAAGGCCGCCCGGAAGTACCTCGTCGCCACCACCCAGCCCACCACCGTGCCCACCACCCAGCAGGCGGCGGACGAAAAGGAAAAGACCGAGACCGAGGAGCAGATCGCCCAGAACCTGCGCTCGGATTGGCAGCAGGAACTGGCGGGCATCAAGATTGATATGCTGCGTGAGGCGATTGTCGATGCCCGCCAGCACTACTACAAGGACGTCAACTACGTCAGCATGCTCACCGGCGGGCTGAACGCGCTCAAGACGTTCGTCACCACGCAAGGCCTCGAACGCACCTTTCCCGGCCTGGGCGACAATGCCAAGCGGGACGAGTTCGTCCGCATCGTCGATGACACGTTGAAGCAACTCGACACCGAAGGCGCCGATCGGTTCACGCTCGATACGGTGCTGAGCCGGATCGAAACCGCCAACAGCCAGCAAATCCAGTTGCAGGAAAACGTGCTGGTGAATGAGTTCGCCGACGGGGCGTTCGCCCAGCTCGACCCGTTCAGCTCGATGATCTGGCCGTTCGATATGGACGAGTTCCGCACGAGCACCCAAGGCGAGTTCAGCGGCGTGGGCATCCAGATCCAGGAACTCGACGGGCAGATCAAGGTCATCAGTCCGCTGGAAGACAGCCCAGCGCTCAAGGCCGGCATCCGCGCGGGCGATTTCATCACGCAGATCAACGGTAAGAGTGCCAAGGGCATCACCACGCTTCAGGCGAAGCGCCAGATCACCGGCCCGACCGGGACAACGGTCATCCTGACCATCAAAAGCCCTGACGAAACGGTGAAGGACTACACGCTCATCCGCTCGACCATCAAGGTCGCGAGCATCAAGGGCTGGATGCACCTGCCCGGCGGCGGGTGGGACTACATGCTGGATGGGGATGAAAAGATCGGCTACGTCCGGTTGACCAACTTCACCAAGGAATCGAGCAACGAACTGGACGGGGCGGTGTCGATCCTTCAGGGACAAGGCGCTCGCGCGGTGATCCTCGATCTTCGTTCCAACCCCGGCGGGCTGCTGACGGCGGCGACAGAGGTCGCGGATAAGTTCCTCACCGCGGGCAAGATCGTCTCGACCCAGTCGCTGCGCGATGGCGTGCCGGATTCGCCCCCGATCAACGCCCGCGCGACCGACGACGACGTGAAACTGCCGATGGTGGTGCTGGTGAACCAGTACTCCGCGTCGGCAAGCGAGATCGTCTCCGGCGCACTGCGTGATCTGAAACGCGCGACCATCATCGGCGAACGCACGTTCGGCAAGGGATCGGTCCAGATGCTCTTCCCGCTGGATCGCCAGCAGGCGCTCCTGAAACTGACGACCAGCCACTACTACCTGCCCGGCGGCACCTGCATCCACCGCGAAGAAAACGCGGCGGTGTGGGGCGTGGATCCGGATCTGACGATCGAAGTGACGCCCGAGCAAATGCGCAAAGTCATGGACGCCCGCAGCGACCTGGACGTGTTGCACTGGGAACAGCCCAACGCGACGGAAAAGGTGAGAACCTCAACCGACCTGCTCGACGCCGACTTGCAACTGTCCGCGGCGCTGTTCGTGCTGCGTCTACAACTCGCCGGCGCACCGGCGATGTAGATAATTAATGCGTGTGACGAGAGGTGTGGCGTGATGAGTGTCTCGTGAAAGGTGCTCCGCGTTTCCTTTCACGTCGCACTCATCACGCTACACGAGTCGCCACATGCATTATCGTGAGCGGATGAGTTCGCCGTCGCGCACGCCTAGCTTTGCACGTACGTCTTCGATGTCTCTGAGGAACCGCCACCCGTCCGTGTAGTAGCCGGCCGTGGGTGCCAGCTCTGGCTTTTGCTGTTGCCAGTAGCGGTTGAAACGGTGCATCAACGCCTCGCGCGTATATTTCGCCAGCATCGACGCCGCCGCCACCGGGAGCGCGATCGATTCGGCTTTTTCGCAGAAGATGATCCGCGCCGAGCGGTTGCCCTGGCTCAGTCGATACTCCGCGCGTTTTTCGGTTTCGCCTAGGATTTCGAGAGACCATTCTTCGAACATCGTCCTGAGCACGTGCCCGTAATGTTCCCGGCCGCCCTGGCGATCGCAGACAATGACCAAGTTCTGGTCGGCATACGCCCGTAAGAGTCCGTCCATATGCCTTGCGACCAGCGAAAACGAAGCCGACGCCTTGTTCCGAGTTTTCTCGACCACGTCGTTAAACTGTTTCTCCAGCAGCACATGTGCCTTGTACTGCACGCAGTGTGTCGCGGAGCGTTCCGATTCGATCCGGTAGGCGTTGGAGGTGATTTGAAGCGACACGCCTTCGACCTCGATCGGATATCGCGCCTCCAGCCCGTTTCGATACCAGGCATAGCGCGGCAGGTGTTCGACAAGCGAGGGATCGATGCACCGCAGTACCGCATCCAGTTCCAGCGGGAGTCCGGGCGCCAAGCGATGCGCCTGCGCCATCAGACACAGCACGGCGCGTTCCAGTTCTTTCAGCCCCTGGGAAGGGGAATAAACAGCCTTGGAATCGTTGATATGAAGCTTCAACCCTTTCTTACAGCGAGATTTACCCGCCACGCGCGACAGCCGCTTCCACAGGCACGGCAAGTCCTCCCCGTCCGGGGTCTGAACCGCGCAACACGCCACCACCAGCGGCCCCAGCACCGGCCCGTACCCCGCTTCATCGATACCCGCGATGATCATCCTCGTAGTCTAGCGACCCAAGCCCAAATCACGAGGGTCGGTCGATTTGCGTGACGGCTTTGCATTTGCGGGCCTGTTGCGGTATCCCTGCCGTATGACCCATGATGAAGTCATCCCGATCCTTGATTTTGGATCACAGTACGCCCAGTTGATCGCCCGCCGCGTCCGTGAGAAGGGCGTGTACAGCGAGCTGGTTCGGCCGGACATTACGATCGAAGAACTCAAAAAACTGAACCCGAAGGGAATCATCCTATCGGGTGGCCCGAGCAGTGTTTACGAACCCAACGCCCCGCGATGCGACCCGCGATTGTTCGACCTGGGCGTGCCCGTGATGGGGATTTGCTACGGCATGCAGTTGGCGGCGCAGATCCTCGGCGGCGAGGTGAAGGCTGCCAAGGCGCGCGAGTACGGCAGGGCGCACCTGCACATCGTCTCCGAAGACCCGTTCGTCCACGGACTGCCCGAAGAAACCACCGTCTGGATGAGCCACGGCGACCAGGTCAATTCGCTGGGCGACGACTTTCTTGCGATCGCCACCACGCCCACCTGCCCGATCGCGGCGGTGAGGCACAAGACCAAGCCGTTTTTCGGCGTGCAGTTTCACCCGGAAGTCACCCACACACCCCGCGGCGACGTGATTTTCCACAATTTCCTTTACGAAATCTGCAAATGCTCCGGCAAGTGGACGATGGGGAACTTTATCGAGCAGACCGTCGATCGCATCCGCGAACAGGTCGGCAAAAGCCGCGTGATCTGCGGATTATCCGGCGGGGTCGATTCGTCGGTGGCGGCGGCGCTGATCCACAAGGCGATCGGCGACCAGCTCACCTGCATTTTCGTCGATAACGGCCTGCTCCGTAAAAAAGAACGCACGCTCGTCGAAACCACCTTCCGCGATCACTTCCACATCGATTTGCGCACCAACGACGCGACGACTCAGTTCCTGACCGCGCTCAAGGACGTGAAAGACCCGCAGCAGAAGCGGAAGATCATCGGCAAGCAGTTCATCGACGCCTTCAAACGCGAGGCCGAGAGCATTCCCGATGCCAAGTTCCTGGCGCAAGGCACGCTCTACCCCGACGTGATCGAATCCGGCCACGGCTACGCCGGCACGGCAGCGAACATCAAG
>JBBQQZ010000214.1:0-6885 GCA_038215325.1 Tepidisphaerales bacterium
GAACCAGTCAATCAACATGGCGTCACTTCCCGGCCGCTGCGGCGATGATGTGGTTCCAGAACGGATTGGCGAAGATCAGGATCATCGACACGACAAAGCAGTAGATCGCGGTCGATTCGATCATGGCCAGTCCGACGAACAACGTTCGGGTGATGGTGGACGACGCGTCAGGCTGCTGCGCCAGGGCACCGAGCGCGGCAGCCACGGCGCGGCCTTCGCCGAGCGCGGGCATCATGCAGCCGATACCGGTCGTGACGCCGGCGGTGGCGATTGAGGCGACGGCGATGAGGGTCATGCTATCCATTACGAATCCTTGTTGAGTGTGGGGGTTCCAGTGGCCGGCGCTTTTCGGGGCCGGGTCGCAGCCGCGATGTAGACCGCGGCCAAGATCGCGAAGATGTAAGCCTGTACCATTCCAGTCAGCAGGCCCAGCAACGTCATGATGATCGGGAATAAAAACGGCGTGATCGTCAGCAGAATGCCGACGATCATCGCGCCGCTCATCATGTTGCCGAACAGTCGGACGGCGAGCGCCAAGGTCCGCGAGGCTTCACTGATGATATTGAACGGCAACATGATAAACGTCGGCTGAAGGTACGATTTGAGATAGCCGCCCACGCCCTGGTCCTCGATGCCGTAGATCGGCACGGCAACCAAAACGCACAGTGCAAGGGCAATGGTTGTCGAGAGGGAGGCCGTCGGCGGCTCGTAGCCGGGGATGACGGTGCAGAGTGCCGCGAATGCAACGAAGAGGAAAAGCGTGCCAAGAAACCCGATGTACGTATCGGGATTTCGCAGGCCAACGTCACTGATCTGCTTCTTGATCCCGATGACAACAATCTCAAGAAGGTTCTGCCAGCGGGAACGGGCCTGCCCGACCGACAGTTTTCGCGTGATCAGTTTCGCACCGATCGCCAGCACGAGCATCAATGCCCACGTATAGGCGATCGTGGCGTTGAGCGTCACGAACCCGTGCTGCCAGAAGATGATCTGATCCGGGCTAAGATGCACGCGTGATCTCCGGCAAGAGGCGCGTCCGCCAGGTGACGACCAGACGCGCCATGACAAATCCAGCCATGCACGCCAATAGTCGCCGCCAATCACCCGATATGGCGATGACATAGAACGTCACCAGCACAACGGCCATCCGAATTAACAGACTTCCGGCGAACCAAAGCACCGGCCTTGGCGAAGACATGCCCCGGCGAACCGTCCACCACAGGCCGCCGAAGAAAACCACGCCCACGGCCAGGCCGGCGAAGGTCGCCATCGAAAGGATCAACAGTTCACGCATCGTCTTCCTCCCGCATGGCTTTGTGTTCTGTGTCGACCCAGCGCCAAGCGGCAAAACATCCCAAAACCAACCCGGCAATCATGAGCGCCAGCGTCCACGCGTGCCGTCCCGGAAAGCGTGAATCGAGCCAGAGCCCGGCGGCGGCGCCCAGGAGCGTCGGGACGGCGATCGACCAGCCGATCATCCCCATCATGCCCAGACCGAACCACACGCCCGGTGTAGAGTTACGCCGCGCCTTCAGCTTTCGGTTTGCCTTGTCGCCGATCTGGCCGGCGAAAGCCTCGTCTGTCGTCGATGTTGACTTCGGCCGTTCATCCATGTTGCATGCCCGCCAGTTGACGCATGAAGGTGGATTCCATCTTTGCCACCACCGTGCGCACGTTTTGTTCGTCATCGCTGAGCGTCAGATAATCCTTTTCAACGACATCGCGGAGTTGGCCCAGGTCCGCACCAGACAAGGCTCGGCGGGCGGATACGAATACGTCCAAGCCGGTTTTCACGAGGATGCCTTCATCGATCGCCATGAAAACTTCTGCGCCGCCTTCGCTTTCGTAGATCAGAATTCCGGGCACCAATGCCGCTACGCAGTCCTGTCGATGGGGCAGAAACCCGACCGATCCCGCGATCGTGTCGGCCACGATTCGCGTCACGTTCGCCTGGTCGGCAAAAACCTGAAACGGGAGCAGCACCTTAAGGCGCATGAGCGCTTGCGACATGAGCGACCTCCGGTTTCGATTTGACATCGGGCTTGGCTCGCTTCTTCGCCTCATCCACCTTGCCGATCATGTACAGCGCGCTTTCCGGATAGTCCTTAAACTCGTCCTTCAAGATACGTTCACAGCCGTCCAAGGCGTCGTTCAGCGCGACGTCCGTGCCCTTGATGCCGGTGAACTGCTCGGTGGCAAAGAAGGGCTGGGTGAGGAATCTTTCGAGCCTGCGAGCCCGGCCGACCACGTCGCGGTCGGCGGATGACAATTGTTCCATGCCGAGCATGGAAATGATGTCCTTGAGCTGTTCGTAGTGGGCGAGGGTCGTGCGGACATTCTGCGCGACGTCATAATGCCGCTGGCCGACGATCGTTGGCGTCGCCATCTTTGAGTTCGACTGCAACAGGTCGATCGCCGGGTACAAGCCCTCGGCCGCTCTTTTGCGGGAGAGAACGATGGACGCCGACAGGTGCGAAAACGTGTGCGCCGCGGCGGGATCGGTCAGATCGTCCGCCGGAACGTAGACGGCTTGAATTGAGGTGATTGCGCCCGCGTCGGTGTTGGCGATTCGTTCTTCAAAGCCGGACAGTTCCGTGCCCAGAGTGGGCTGATACCCGAGTCGCGACGGCATATTGCCGAGTAGGCCCGACACTTCCATGCCGGCCTGAATGAAACGAAACACGTTGTCAACGAGCAGTAACACGTCGCGGTGCTGGTCATCGCGGAAATATTCCGCCATCGTCAGCGCCGCGAGTCCGACGCGGAATCGGGCACCGGGCGGCTCATTCATCTGCCCGAACAGCATGACCATGTGCGGCAGCACGCCGGCCTCTTTCATATCGTGATAGAGTTCCTGGCCTTCACGACAGCGTTCGCCGATGCCGCAGAAAATGCTGACGCCGTCCTGGTGGCCGACCATGTTGTGGATCATTTCGGTCAGCAGCACGGTTTTGCCGACGCCCGCGCCGCCGAACAGTCCGGCCTTGCCGCCGCGCTCCAACGGCACGAGCACGTCGATCAGTTTGATGCCGGTCTGGAAGATTTCGGACTTTGTAGAGCGGCTCGTCAGTGGCGGCGGATCGCGATGAATCGTCCTCCATTCGACATCGGCGGGCGGCGGCTGCTGGTCGATGGCGCTGCCGAACACGTTGAACATGCGCGACAGAATTGCCTTACCGACCGGAACCCGCAGCGGCTCGCCGGCATCGGTCACGACCGTGCCACGGGCGAGCCCCTGGGTCGGCGTAAGGGCGACGCCGCGAACGTGATTCGCGTCAATCTGCATCATCACTTCGATGATGATGTGACCGCTTTCACCGGCGTGCAGCACGGAAAAAATCGCCGGCAGTTTTCGCTCAAACCGCGCGTCCACCACGCTGCCGCGAATCGCTACGACGGTTCCGAGATTAGGCGTATTGGCGGCGATCATCGGGACACTTTCATGTCATCGGTTGCGACGACGCCATTGGGGGCGTCGGCTTCCGCCACATCGGTTGTCGGCAGGTGCTGCGGGACGGTCAGCGTCGCGACACCAATGCGGCTGTCGGCCATTCCGTAGTAGACGTCGAAACGATCCGGCGTACCGAGGTCGTCGCGGCGATCAATCCCGGTCGGGAAGACCACGTTCGCAACGACCCCATCGCGTTCGTAACGGATGTTAGGCCGCAGTATCGGTTCAGGCGAGCGATAAACGAGCGTGCGTGGGTGCTCCGTGGACAGGATCATGACGCCGGCTGAATAGCACAACTCCTTGCCCATATGGTTCGCATTTTCGAGTGCATGGACGCCGTGGTAGATCACCATCCAGCCGTGGCGGGTCATCACCGGCGGCGTGCCGCCACCAATTTTCAGCATCTCCCACGGCGCGACGGGTGTGGCCAGACGATGGTGAGAATTGAACAGTCCGAGCCGCTTCGGTTCGCTTTCGTCGAGGGGCATGGGGCAGTAGGAAAGCCAGATGCTTTCATGATCCAGGTTGACGAGGCGAACGGTGCCCCGATGGACCGTCTCCTCAGGCCGCGTGCCTGCAAAGAGCGGCCGATGAAGGATCGCCATCTGCATCTTGCCGCAGTGACTCGGGACGGCAACGGGGAACACACTCGCGTCTTTGTTGTCGACATGCACGAAATCAATTCCGCGATACGGGGCGAACCGGGCCAGCCCCCGGCGCGTCCAGTGAATCAAGTCCGTCGAAACGGCGATCGCAATGCGTGGCCCGGCTGGCGTGAGTGCAGTGTACGTCATCACGTACCGTTGAAGGGGCTCGACGTAGGTGACGCGCGGGTCTTCGCATCCGCCGCTGCCGTTGGGCCTGAGTTCGTAGTCGGCTTCAGGCTCGAGTGCGATGCCCAGTCGCTCCACCCCGGAGGGATTGCCGGCCGAATCAAATCGCACGCGGACAATGCCGATGCGTGAGAAGTTTCCTTTGCCCACCAGCCGCGGAAAAAGATACAGCGCCCCGTCCGGCCCGCGCACGGCGGCGGGATTGAGCACGCCTTCAACTTCCATCGGGTTGCCCGGTTCCGGCTCCATGAGCAAGCCGATGCGGTGGAGTTGAAAGTCGTTCACTGGGCACCCTCGATAGACGTCGAAACCGCGACGCCGTCGAGGCACGCCGTGATCGCTTCAATGACACGCTTGGATTCTTCCGGATCGCGTACGCGGATCGACAGCGCCCCGGCCTGCTTGGCGGGGTAATCATTCCCGCCTGGGAAAATCGCGTCGCCGATGAAGATCATGTCGGCGATGGGGATGCCGAGCGTGTCTCGCAATTTGCGGATGCCGTAAGCCTTATCGATCCCCGGCTTGGTGATGTCGATAGACGTCGTGCCGCCGAGATTGACCGCGAAGTCCGGGATCAACCGGCCGAGCGTGCCTTTGATCTTCTGTCGCTTCGCAAAGTCGGGATCCCATTGCTCCTTCGCCTCGATCGGTGCCGCCTGACCCAGCGCGGAGAACGTGATCTGGCTGCCGCGGTCTTCAATCTGCTCGCCCCAGGTTTTCTCTGGCTCGATACCGGAGGCAGCGATTGCCTCCGTGAGCGCATGGATGATCCTGGCCTTTTGATCTGACGTGAAGTTCTCGGCGTAGAGCTGGTGCCAGGCGTTGCGATACTGATAGAACTTCGTGCCACAGGTCGGTAAAAGAGAGAGGTTGGTCAGCCGCGCCTCTGCGGGAAGGTTCGCCAGCAACTGCTTCTCGAATTGCGGCCAGCCGCCACCAGAAATCACCGCCACCTTCACAATGGCCAGCAGTTCCGTCAGCAGCGTGCCCATTTCCGCGTCGAGCGCGGATTTGCTTCGGGCGAGCGTTCCGTCGAGATCAAAAACGATCAACTGCTTCATGGGGCTAGACCTTGTTAACTGGGTTATCAGGCGAAACGCGGGTCAACGCCGATGGCCACACCCAGTTCCGAATTTCCGGCATATCCTGGCCGTTCTTATCGATGTATTGCTTGTGCTCGATCAGCTTGGCTTGGAGTTGCTGCTTGAGGGCGATCCCTTTCTCGCCGGTTTTTGGCAGCCGATCGATGGTGTCCATCACGAGGTGGAAGCGATCCAAATCGTTCAAAACGGTCATGTCAAAGGGCGTGGTGATCGTGCCTTCTTCCTTGTAGCCGCGAACGTGGATGTTGTTGTGGTTGGTGCGGCGATACGTCAGCCGGTGGATCAACCACGGATAACCATGAAAGGCGAAGATGACTTCCTTGTCCTTCGTGAACAGCGCGTCGAAAGCGTTGTCGCTCAGGCCGTGCGGGTGTTCACTGGAAGGTTCGAGTTTCATGAGATCCACGACGTTGACCACGCGGACTTTCAGGTCGGGCAGATGTTCGCGCAGGATGGAAACCGCAGCGAGCGTCTCCAGCGTGGGGACATCGCCGCAGCAGACCATGACCACATCGGGTTCGCCGCCGGCGTCATTGCTGGCCCAATCCCAGATGCCGATTCCTGCGGTGCAGTGTTTGACCGCTGCGTCCATTGTCAGCCATTGTGGGGCTTGATACTTGCCGGCGATCACCACGTTGACGTAGTGGCGGCTGCGCAAACAGTGATCCCAGACCGACAGCAGGCAGTTGGCATCCGGCGGCAGATACACGCGCACGACGGAGGCTTTCTTGTTCACCACGTGATCAATGAAGCCCGGGTCCTGATGCGTGAAACCATTGTGCATCTGTTGCCACACGTGCGAGGCGAGCAGGTAGTTCAACGACGCGATCGGAGCGCGCCAAGGCAGGCCCGCCGTGACCTTCAACCATTTGGCGTGCTGGTTGAACATCGAGTCAATGATGTGGATAAAGGCTTCGTAACAGTTGAAAAGCCCGTGCCGCCCGGTGAGCAGATAACCTTCAAGCCAGCCTTCGCATTGATGCTCGCTCAACATTTCCATGACGCGGCCGTCCAAGGCGAGGAACTCATCGTTGTCCTGCGTGCGGGCGTCCCACTGCCGGTCGGTCGCCTCGAAGACCGCCGTCAGGCGGTTGGACAGCGTTTCATCCGGGCCGAAGATGCGGAAGTTGCGTTGTTCACGATTGAGTTTGACGACGTCGCGTAGAAACACGCCCAGCTCGTGCGCGTCGGCGGCGCGAACCGATCCGGGTGAAGGCACGTCTACCGCGTAGTTGCGAAAATCTGGCATGACCAGGTCGCGAAGCAGCAATCCGCCGTTCGCCTGTGGATTCGCGCCCATTCGCCGTTCGCCTTTGGGCGCGAGTTCCGCCAGTTCCGGCATCAGGCGGCCTTGGACATCGAATAGTTCCTCCGGCTTGTAACTGTGCAACCATTCCTCAAGCAGCTTGAGATGTTCGGGATGCGTGGCCGGATCAGAGAGCGGCACTTGATGTGCGCGGAACGTACCTTCGATTTGCTGGCCATCAACCCACTTCGG
>JBBQQZ010000215.1:0-6867 GCA_038215325.1 Tepidisphaerales bacterium
TCGCATCAACTGGAAGTCCACGACCTGCCCGCGGTGATCGCTCGGGCCGTCGAAGGTGTGGACGCCGACGAGGCGGTGCGGGGTTCGGACGAAGACGTGATCGATGCTGAACGTCGGATACCCCGCCGGCCAGGTGGAGCGAAGCGTGAAGTCGTAAGCGCTCGCCTCGCGGAAGCCTGCGGAGCGGATGCGGGAGAATCCGCGGCTTTGCCCCAACGCGTTGAAATCCCCGGCGACGACGTCGATCGTGCCGTCGCGCTCGATCAAGTCGGCGAAGAATCGCAGCAGGTGCGATTTGTCGCCGGGACCGGAGATGCCGTCGCACATCATCAGGCGCATGGGCGGGTCGGTTTCGATGCGCACCACCGTCGCGGCGCCGGTGGGGATTTGCCTTGTATATTCGACCGAGACGGGGAACCGACAAATCAGCCGCATGCGCGACAGATAGCCGAGGGCGAAACTGTGCGTGGTCTGCGACGCCACCTGCCATTGCGGCCCGAGTGTGTCTGTCAGGAGTTCAACGCATCCGTCGTTGGAAGGAGCTTCCGACAACACGATGAGGTCCGGCTGCTCCGACAAAATCCGCGTGCCGATCTCCGGCCAATCGGAGGGCTCATCCCAGCTCCCGCCCCATCGGACGTTCCACTGAAGCAGACGAAGACTGGGCGTGGCAGGATCGGTCGCATCGAGCGAACGCAGCCCGATGGCGGACGGTGCGTGGATCCCCATCACCAGCAGCGCGAGCAGCGCCAGCGAAAACCGCGGCCCGCGCAGCGTTCGGCCGCGTCGGAGGGCGTCGACCAGCAGCGCCGCCGACACCAACGGGATCGGCGGGATGTACATCAGCGGCGACAGGATGGCGACCGAATCGCGCAGCACCTGTCCAATCAACGCGCATATCAGCGCCGCCACCAGCACCGCGAGCACCGCGTCGCGGAACGTCCTGACTGTAGTCCACGCTCCTCGACCGATGCGCCCGATCATGCCGGTGCCTTCACCTTGCCCCGGCCTTTACCGCGCGGGGCTTTCCTCGGCTTCTCGTCGTCCTCGCTCGGCCCGCGCGGGATCGTCAGATCCGGCAATCGCCCGAACGATTCGGCCGGCTTGCCGGTCATCGTGCTGGCCAGTGCGTACGATCGCTCGGTGCGGGCGCGAAGCTCCGGCAGCAGCGATTCGATGTACGCAATCTCCGGCTCGGTCAGCTTCTTCACCATCTTCGTGCCGCGGCACTTGGGGAAACTGCTGCACCCGAGGAACGGCCCGCGCTTGCTGTTGCGAAGCAGCATCGGTGCCTGGTCTTTGTCGCACAGAATCGTCGTCTGGATCGGCGCGGCCTTCGGCGGATCAGGTTCGCCGGTCTTGCCGATGGGCACGATCATCGAACAGCTCGGCTCGCCCTTCTCGTTCTTCTCGGAATAACCCGAGCACGACAAAAACTCACCAAATCGCCCCTTGCGCCGGATCATCCCACGGCCGCAAAGCGGGCACTTGAAGGGGGATTCTTCGCGCAACGTCGGCTTGCCGAACTCATCCACCGGCTTGGCGATTTTCAGATCCGGATTGCTCGACGCGAGGAAGAATCCGTTGGCGCTGATGCGGTACACCAGCGGCGTTCCGGTCGCTTCATCGATATACGGCGACGGCATGCCGCCGACGTGGTCGAGCTTGGCGAGCGAACCTTCTACGGTCTTGTGGAACGGGCCATAGAAGTCTTTGAGCAGCTTGATCCAGTCGAGGTGCTGCTCTTCGATCTTGTCGAGCTTCAATTCCATGTCGGCGGTGAAGCCGATGTCGAGGATTTCGGGGAAGCCCAAGATCAGCTTCTCCGTGACCACCCGGCCGAGCATGGTCAGGTACAGCCGGCGGTCGATCTGCGAGACGTACTTGCGGTCCTGGATGGTTCCGATGATCGACGCATACGTGCTCGGGCGGCCGATGCCTTTGCTTTCCAATTCTTTCACCAGGCTCGCCTCGGTGTATCGCGGCGGCGGCTGGGTGAAGTGCTGGGTCGGCGCGATATCCACCGGCGCCACCGCAGATCCCTGCTGAAGATCGGGCAAAAGCTGGTCTTCGCTCGTCACGCCCGCGACTTTCATAAACCCGTCAAACACCAGCTTCCGACCCGTGGCGCGGAAGACGGCTTCGCCTACCTTCGTCTGGGCCGCGATGTTGATCGCGGTCTGGTCGAACTCCGCAGGCGGCATCTGACACGCGAGGAAGCGGTTGTAGATCAGGCGGTACAGCTTCGCTTCGTCGTCCTTCAACTTGCCCGCCGCCTCGGAGGGCGTGAAGCCGGCGTCTGTGGGACGAATCGCCTCGTGCGCTTCCTGCGCCGCCTTGTTGCTCGACGCATAAAAGTTCGGCTTCTCGGGCAGATATTTCGGCCCGAACTCGCGCTGGATGTACGACCGGGCCATCGTGATGGCGTCGGCGGAAAGGTGCGTCGAGTCGGTACGCATGTAGGTGATGTGACCGGCCTCGTACAGCGACTGGGCGACCTGCATCGCACGCTTGGCACTCAGATAAAGCCGCGTCGACGCCGCCTGCTGGAGCGTGCTCGTAATGAACGGGCCCGGCGGACGCGAGGTCGAGCGTTTCTTCTCGATCGACTTCACGCTGAACGCCGGCGACTGACCAATCGCACCGATCAACCGAGTCTGGTTCTTCGCCGGGCCTTTGAGCGCGTCGTCGTGGGTGGTCTGCTCGTCGCGAACGACAAATCCCAGCGCCTCGGCCACCTTGCGGGCGAATTCCTTATTGTCCGGCTCAAACTTTTCGCCGGCCACTTCCACCAGTTCCGCGCGGAAACAGCCGCTATCGGTCAGCCACTTGTCTTCGTCGGCCTTGGACAGCTCATCCTGCCCCAGCATCTCGCGCCACGATTCGCTCAGCACCCCCGCCGACTGCGGCTTGGCGGTGAAAATCCCACCGATGCGCCAGTACTCCGACGGAACGAACGCTTCGATTTCCTTCTCTCGCTCCGCAATAATCCTCACCGCCACGCTCTGCACGCGGCCCGCGCTGAGACCCTTGGCAACTTTGCGCCACAGGATCGGCGAAATCTCGTATCCCACAATGCGGTCCAGGATACGCCGCGCCTGCTGGGCGTTCACGCGATCCATATCCAGCTTGTGCGGGCTGGCGAACGCCTTCTGGATCTCGGCCTTGGTGATGGCGTTGAAGATCACGCGTTTGACGTCGTCATCGAGACCGAGCGCTTCTTTCAAATGCCACGCGATCGCCTCACCTTCTCGGTCCAAGTCGGTTGCCAGATAGACTTCCGGGGCTTCCTTGGCGAGTTTCTTCAGCTCACGAACGACGTCTTCCTTGCCCTTGAACTTGCCGTTGCCCTTGATGATTTCGTAGGTCGGCTCGAAGGTCTCCATGTTGATGGCGTTGTTCCCCTTGGGCAGATCGCGCACGTGCCCCATCGACGCTTTGACGATGTAGTCGTCGCCGAGGTACTTATTGATCGTTTTCGCCTTGGCAGGCGATTCGACGATCACGAGGCGCTTTCCGGTCTTCGCTTTGGCCATGGGGCTCTTTCTGTCGCTGTTTCGAGACAGCTATTAATACGTCCCTGCCGAACCTATCGTCCGCCCGCCGTGTTCACTTCGGCACATTCATACGAATCCATCTGTTCGATCCATAGACGGGGGCGGGAGTTTGGGCGATCCGTTAGCCAAATGTCAAGCACGAAAGGCCGATCCACATGCGCCTGACCATCATACAGATCGCACATAAACTCATTCTCCGTAAATGTTTAAGATCATCAACTAAAAATATTCGTTCCTGTTCCCAAATCGCGTGTCCCGGCTTGGTACGCCACGCCGTGGAAGGCTCGACACCGCAAAACGGTCACGACGATCGGACCAACCCCCGCTTCGGAGTGCAAGGTTCGCACGGCGAACCCTACGGCCCAAAAACCGGAGCACTCCCAATGTAGCGTGCTACATTGCCTGTCACATCCCCCGATCAATCTCCTTTTCTCCGAACCCCCCGCCCGGCCATCACTTACGCCGCCGCAACGTCCGAGGATCACGCCGGCGAATTTGCGCGCGTGCTACATTTGCTACATCGCACAATCCCCTGCCATTCCGGCCGGAGTTCTATTCGATTGCCAATGAACCCCGCGCGGCCCACGCCGCACGATCACTCCCCATTCTTACCGCCGCCGCCCGCAAAAGTCGGCGAATAAATCCGCCGGCGCAGTCTGTCAAAGCCCCGCGAGTGCCGAACGAGGGTTCAACCGGACACATCGCTTCTCCAAGCGAATCGAAGTGCAGCGTGCGCTCGCACGAAAATTGCACTTGCATGGAGTTCTTTGCCGATAGATTCTTTGCTTTGTTCGCCAGGAGTTCGTGGGATGGTGTTGAACGAGCGACTCCGCGAGACTGGCATCCCACCTGATGAGTACCAGATTGATCTGACCGCGAAGTTCCCAGCGTTCACTCCTGCCGCGACCATCGACCCCGACGATTACAGCGATCAAGAGATCGACGCTATGTGTCGAGCCTGGGACTATTTCATGCCGTTATTGAGTCAACGCCAAGGCTTTCGGCGTGTCGAGCAACTCTTTCATGAGACTGGCTTTCCTGGCAAAGCATGGTCAAAAGCACGGGCGGAAGGCCGTGCGAAATAGACTGGAATGAACTGATCGACGCTTGATGAGTTCAATTGCAGAGTCGCAGCTAGTATTGCCGGTGCGTCGCATCCAGCGCGCCGCGATAAACTTCGACGAGTTTGATGTCGGGGAACTGCGTGGCGAAGTAGCGCATGCCCCATTGGGATTCAAAACAGAGCGCCGGGCGGTTCAGGGAATCGAGCATCAGTTTCGTGCCCGACGGCAACGCCGCGGCGGCGAGGGATTCGGCGTCGGCGGGGGTTTCGAGCCAGCGGACGGTGTTGAATCCGCCGGATTCGAGGCGGGTTTCCACGCCGTATTCGGCCTGAAGCCTGAAGCGCACCACGTCGAACTGAAGCACCCCTACCGCCGCCATCAAAGGCACGCGAGAGGATTGATCCTGGCGGTAGAACAACTGCACCACACCCTCGCCGGTGAGCTGCTCGACGCCTTCGCGGACCTGCTTCATGCGCTCGGTGTTGGTGCAGTGCAGGTAGGCGAAATGCTCGGGGGTGAACGTTGGGATTTCGTCGAAGGTGCGGTTGAGTTCGGTCGCCAGGGTGTCGCCGATGCGGAGTTCCTGGTGGCCGACGATACCGAGCACGTCGCCGGCGTAGGCCTTGTCGACGATCTCTCGCTCGCGGCCGAACAGTTTGTGCGTGCTGTTAAGCCGGATGCTGCGCCCGGAGCGCACGATCTTGACCGACATCTCACGCTCAAACTCGCCTGAAACGACGCGCACGAACGCAATGCGGTCGCGGTGGCGCGGGTCCATGTTGGCCTGGATCTTGAAGACGAAGCCGCTGAACGACGGCTCGTCCGGCTCCACCTTCGCATCGCCTGCGAGTCGGCCGGTAGGCGCGGGGGATTCTTCGACGAACCCGTCGAGGAACGACTGCACGCCGAAGTTGTTGATCGCGCTGCCGAAATACACCGGCGTCTGCTGCGCTTCTGCCAGCTTGGCAGGGTCGAACAAGGTTCCCGCGCCGTCGAGCATTTCCAGCTCGTCCTTCGCCTGCGAATACGCGCTCTCGGACATCTTTTCGCGCACCAGATCGTCGTTGATGCCCGCCACCGTCACCGGCGCGCGATACGACCCGTGCGGCGTGCGCTCGAACAGGTGTACCTGCTGATTGCGACGATCAAAAATGCCCTTAAAATCCGGCCCCGTTCCCAGCGGCCAGTTCATTGGCACGGCGTGGATGCCAAGCACCGTTTCCAGCTCATCAAGCAGACCCAGCAGATCGCGCGTGGGCCGATCCAGCTTGTTGACGAACGTAAAAATCGGGATCCCGCGCCGGCGGCAGACTTCGAAGAGTTTGCGGGTTTGGTCTTCGATGCCCTTGGCGGCGTCAATGACCATGACCGCCGAATCGACCGCCGTCAGCACGCGGTAGGTGTCTTCGGAGAAATCCCGGTGGCCGGGCGTATCCAGCAGATTGATAACCTTGTCGCGGTACTCGAACTGGAGCACGGTCGAGCTAACGGAGATGCCGCGCTGGCGCTCGAGTTCCATCCAGTCACTGGTGACGGCGCGCTGCTGCTTGCGTGCCGTGACCGACCCGGCAAGCTGAATCGCCCCGCCGTACAGAAGGAGTTTTTCGGTCAACGTGGTTTTGCCCGCGTCGGGGTGCGAAATAATCGCAAAGGTCCGGCGGCGGCTGATTTGCTGGTCAAGATTGCCCATACGATTTTCACTTCAACTCTGGCGGCTAGAGCAGACGGTCCGTCGCCACATGGTAGTTCGGGTCTTCCGATCGGTTCACCTCGACCAGGTCCTTGGCGCGATCAAGCAGGTCAATGCACTCGGGGCTCAAGTGCCGCAAATGCAGGCGTTTGCCGAGTTGCCGATACCGATCGGCAATGAAGTTGATCGCCTCAAGACCCGACTGATCGTAAACGCGAGAGTAGTAGAAATCGATAACGACGTCTTCGGGATCGGTCTTTGGATCAAACAACTCCTTAAACGAATGCACCGACGCGAAGAACAGCGGCCCGTGCAGTTGGTAGATTTTGCTGCCGAACTCATTGAACTTGACGTCCGCGCCCATGTGCTTTGCGTGCTGCCAGGCGAACACCAGCGCGGATACAACGACGCCGAGAATGACCGCCGTCGCCAGATCGTGCATGAGCACGGTGTATCCGGTGACGAGCACCATGACCAGGTAATCGCTGCCGGGCACCTTGCCGAAGATGCGGAGCGACGCCCACTCGAAGGTGCCGATCACCACCATGAACATGAC
>JBBQQZ010000216.1:0-6752 GCA_038215325.1 Tepidisphaerales bacterium
TGCGTGAAGCCGTTCGCCTTTCACTCGATTTGCCCGCCGCGAAACAACCCAAGCTTGCCCGCAATCGCAAGTCGCGTTAGTGTCGCCTTCACATGCTCAAACGAACGCCGTTTCACGATTTTCACGTCTCCGCCGGCGGCAGGATGGTTGATTTTGCCGGGTGGGAGATGCCGATCATGTACCGCTCGATCGTGGATGAGCACAACCACACGCGTAATTCGGGCAGTATCTTCGATGTTTCGCACATGGGCCGGCTACAGATCAGCGGCGCCGACGCGATTTCGTTCCTACAATGGGTGTTTACCCGCGACGTCGAAAAGATGAAGCCCGGCCAATGTCGCTACGGACTCATCTGCAATGAAGCCGGCGGGATCTTGGATGACGTGATCGTCTCACGCGACAAGAAGCACTGGCTGATGGTCGTCAACGCGAGCAACCGCGAGAAGATCAACGCTCACTTCCATAAAGTGCGGAAGGAAAAGGACTTCGATTTCGACTTGGCAGACAATACCGAAAGCACCGCGATGATCGCGCTGCAAGGCCCGAAGGTGATCGAGCGCATCGGCGGGCATCTGGAAGCGGTTAAGAATCTCAAACGCTACGAGTTCGTCACCGACACGTTTATGATGCTGGTGAAATACACCGTCAGCCGCACGGGCTACACGGGTGAAGACGGCGTGGAAGTGATTCTGTCGAACAAGATGGCGCCGATGGCGATGAAGGCGCTGGCGGGCAAGTTCGAACGACCCGACGCGACGCTGAAGCCCGCGGGCCTGGGAGCGCGGGATACGCTCCGCATGGAAGCCGGCATGCCCTTGTACGGCCACGAGTTAAGCGAAACCATCGACCCGATCTCGGCAGGATTGTCCTGGGCAGTATCCTTCGACAAGTCGTTCATCGGCAGCGAGGCGCTGAAGAAGATCGTCGAGACCGGTCCGACCCAGAAACTGGTCGGCCTGGAACTCGAAGGCCGGCGCATCGCGCGCCAGGGAACGCTCGTCACCGGACCCAACGGTGCGGGCGTCGTCACTAGCGGCACGTTGTCGCCGACGCTGCAAAAGTCGATCGCCATGGCCTACGTTCCCGCCGCCGACGCGATCGAAGGAACCGTGTTATCCGTCGACCTGAAAGGCGAACTCGTCGCCGCCAAAGTTGTGAAGTTGCCGTTCTATAAGCGGCAGTAGAACGGGCGTCCCGCTCGTTGCATTTTTCGAACTATTCACGGGCGAGACGCCCGTGCTACTGGAGTCAGCATGTCCGTCCCTAACGATCGCAAGTACCTGAAATCACACGAATGGCACAAGCTGGATGGCGACATCGTCGTCATCGGCATCACCCAGTTCGCCGCCGACGAGTTGACCGACGTCACCTATGTTTCGCTGCCCAAGGTCGGCACGAAACTGACCGCCAACGCCCGCTTCGGCGAGATCGAATCGGTCAAAGCCACCAGCGACCTCTATTCCGGCATCTCCGGCGAAGTCGTGGCAGTCAACACCCCGCTCAACGACAACCCCGCCACCGTCAACACCGACCCCTTCGAAGCCGGCTGGATGATCAAAATCAAGCCGTCGAACGTATCAGAACTAGACGCTCTGCTCGACGCCGAGCCGTACAAGGCGTCAAGCGGTCATTGACACCAGTTTTGGGGTGCGTGACGCGGTCCGCCTGGCTAATATCGGTTGCAATGAGCGATAACGTCTTACAACTTCTCTCCGCAGTCGACGCGCTCTCCGAGAGCGATCTCGTTGAGTTCGACATGGAGTATGCCAGCCGTCGCGCGAAACTGCTCGCACGATTGCAGTTGCAGGCGAAGGCAGAACTGGGCCTGGAGTCGGACGACGACATCGAAGCGTGGTCGAGCAAAGCCGTGACGGAACATCGATCACGGAATCGGCGAGCCGCGTCGTGAAGATCGTGTTCGATACGAACGTGCTGATCGCCGAGGCCTTGGGCAGCAAGCGCGTAGAGTCGATGATCGCCGCCTGTGGCGCTGCCAAATACCGTTTCGTGTGCTCCCGGTATATTGGCGACGAGTTGGAACGCGTACTTTTGGAAAAGCTCAGCAAGACTCGACGGCTTGGCAAGGTCGCTGGCATTCGCGCCGCACAGCGGTCCGAACTCGTCGATCTGCCTTCATCGAAACGCAGCGTTCCCGGCGACGAAAGCGACGACGCGATCCTCCAGACCGCGATATCCGGCGGCGCTGACTTCCTTATCACCGACGACCAGCACATGCTCGTATTGAATCCCTACGAGACGATCAAGATTGTTTCGATCGCCTCGTTCATCCAGATTCTGAAAGCTGACGGACTGCTATGACCATGACCGATGCCACCCTTGCGGATCGTTCGACAGACGACATTGATCTCACCCGCCCGCTCGATACCTTCGTGCGTCGTCATCTCGGTTCGAACGAACTGGAAACGCGCGAGATGCTGCGCGTCGTCGGGTACGACACGCTCGACGCACTCATCGACGCCACCGTCCCCGCCGCCATCCGGTTGAAGACGCCGCTGAAGATCGGGCCGGAGCAAGGCGAGACGGAAACGCTCGCTCAACTCAAGACGCTGGCGTCGAAGAACAAGGTCTTTAAGAGCTACATCGGCCAGGGCTACTACGACACCATCACCCCGCCGGTGATTCTGCGGAATATTCTGGAAAACCCCGGCTGGTACACGCAGTACACCCCCTACCAAGCCGAAATCAGCCAGGGACGGCTCGAGGCGCTGCTGAACTATCAAACGCTGGTGACCGATCTCACCGCCCTACCGCTGGCCAACAGCTCCCTCCTCGACGAAGCCACCGCTGCCGCCGAGGCGATGGCGATGTGCGTGTCGGTCCACGAACACGCCCGCAAGACGTTCATCGTCGATGACCGGTGTCATCCGCAGACGATCGAAGTGGTTAAGACGCGGGCGAGGTCGATGGGGATTGAATGTATTGTTAAGAAAATGGGTCGGGAGTCGGGGGTCGGGGGTCGGAAAGCCGATGCATTTACGACCCACCACCCACGACCTACGACCCGCGACGTCGCTGGCGTTCTCGTTCAATATCCGGCCACTGACGGCGCGATCGTCGACTATTCCGACCTCGCCGACGAACTGCACAAAGACGGCGCGTTGCTGGTCGTCGCGACCGATCTGCTGGCGCTCACGCTCATTACGCCGCCCGGCGAGTTTGGCGCGGATATCGCGATCGGCTCGGCCCAGCGGTTCGGCGTCCCCATGGGCTTCGGCGGCCCGCACGCGGCGTTTATGGCAACCAAGTCCGACTACGCCCGCAAAATGCCCGGCCGACTGGTCGGCATCTCCAAAGACGCCGCCGGCAACCCCGCGATGCGCCTCACCCTCCAAACCCGCGAACAACACATCCGCCGTGAACGCGCGACATCGAACATCTGCACCGCGCAGGTGCTGCTGGCGATCATGGCGAGCATGTACGCGGTCTATCACGGGCCAGACGGCCTCAAAAAGATCGCGAACCGGACTCACCAACTCGCGTGCGCCTTCGCGGGCGGGATCAAATCACTCGGACACGACCTCGGGAGTGAATCGTTCTTCGATACGGTGCAGGTCAATCTCAGCAACCTGCATGCGAGCAAGCTCATCGAACAAGCCGCCAAGCAGCAGATCAACCTCCGGCTGCTCGGCGATTCGGTCGTTGTCTCCTTCGACGAAACGACGACACTCGACGACGTGAAGGCACTGCTCAAGCTCTTCACCCCCGCTGGCAAGACCACGCCGAGCCCGGCGGCCGACTTCCATTCGACATTCGACGTTCGTCATTCGACATTCCTCACTCATCCCGTGTTCAGCTCGTATCACACCGAACACGAGATGCTCCGCTACATCAAGCGTCTGGAGAGCAAGGATCTGTCGCTGTGTCACAGCATGATTCCGCTCGGATCATGCACGATGAAGTTGAACGCGACGACCGAGATGATCCCGGTCACCTGGCCGGAGTTCGGCAAGCTGCACCCGTTTGCACCTGCCGACCAGTGGCTGGGGTATGCCGAGATGTTCAAGACGCTGGAAGCGTGGCTGGCCGACATCACCGGCTTCGCCGCCACATGGTTGCAGCCGAACGCGGGCTCACAAGGCGAATACGCCGGGCTGCTGATGATCCGCGCGTATCACGAATCGCGCAACCAACTGCACCGGGATATCTGCCTCATCCCCACCAGCGCCCACGGCACAAACCCGGCTAGCGCGGTGATCGCCGGCTTCAAGGTCGTGCCGGTGGCGTGCGACGATCAGGGCAACATCGACCTGGTCGACCTGAAAGCCAAGGCCGACCAGCACGCCGCCAACCTCGCGGCATTGATGATCACCTACCCCTCCACGCACGGCGTCTTCGAAGAGACCGTCCGCGAAGCCTGCAAAATCACCCACGACGCCGGCGGGCAGGTCTACATGGACGGCGCGAACATGAACGCCCAGGTCGGACTCACCAGCCCCGGCGTCATCGGCGCCGACGTCTGCCACCTCAACCTACACAAAACCTTCTGCATCCCCCACGGCGGCGGTGGGCCCGGCATGGGACCGATCTGCATGGCTAAACATTTGGCGCCCTTCATCCCCGACCCCAAAGCCCACGCCGCCGGCGTGGGACAGAACCACCAGTCCGGCCCCGTCAGCGCCGCCCCCTACGGCAGCGCCAGCATCCTCCCCATCTCCTACGCCTACATCGCGATGATGGGGTCTGAGGGCCTCAAGCGCGCGACCGAGATCGCGATCCTCAACGCCAACTACATGGCCAAGCGACTCGAGCCGCATTATGCGATCCTGTATCGCGGGAAGAATGGCACGTGCGCTCACGAGTTCATTGTCGATTGCCGCGCGTTCGAACGCTCCGCGAATGTGAAGGTTGAGGACATCGCCAAGCGGCTGATGGATTTTGGCTTCCACGCCCCCACAATGAGCTGGCCGGTGCCCGGCACGCTGATGATTGAGCCGACCGAGAGCGAATCCAAGGCCGAATTGGACCGCCTCGTCGATGCCCTGGTCCTCATTCGCCAGGAGATCGCGGATATCGAATCTGGCAAGCTGGATAAGCTCGACAACCCCCTCAAAAACGCCCCCCACACCGCCGCCGAAGTGACCAGCGACGAGTGGAACCACAAATACCCCCGCAAGCTGGCGGCGTACCCCGCGCCGTGGCTGAACCAGTGGAAGTTCTGGCCCGCCGTCGCCCGGGTCGATAACGTCTTCGGCGACCGCAACCTCGTCTGCACCTGCCCCCCCATGACCAGCTACACCTGAGTGGGCTTTGTCGCGGCGCGGCATCCGTGCTAGACTCACCGGCCACACACGGGGCGTAGCTCAGCTTGGTAGAGCGCCTGGTTTGGGACCAGGAGGCCGCAGGTTCGAATCCTGTCGCCCCGATTTTCGAGTTCAACGGGCCGGCACTTTGGTGTCGGCCCGCTTGTTTTTCGCGCCTGCGGGCCGGCCGCGGGCGCGGATGGTCCACTCCAGACCCAGTTTCGCAACCGTCGAACTTACCCACTTCGCCGACCCGTAAGGCCTGCTCCGGCGGACGTGCTCGCGCAGCAGCTTGATCTCCGCCAGCAATTGCGGCTCATCCACCCACTTTTCCCAATCCTTCGGCTCGGCGATCGGCCACGGGCTTAGCAGCCCCCGCATCTGCTCATCCCCCTTTCGGCGAGCCCACGCCGAGCCCCATTTCCACTGGCGCGTCCGTTTTACCAGTTCCGCCCGAACCGGGTTCCGCTGCACGTACCGGAGCAACGTCTCCAAATGCTCATCCCGCGCCACCGGCAGGCTCTTGAACCGTCCCCGATACAACGGCCCCATCCCCATCACCCGCCGGTGCGAAATCGAGCGCATCGCGTGCGTGTGCGTCAGCCATTTGAAAAACTGCGACACCTCTTCATCCGTCTTCGGATACACCACAAAATGCCAGTGATTCGGCATCAGGCACCAGTCCAGGATGCGGATCGGATGCCGCTCGTGCGCCTCGACGAGGATGCGACTGAACGTCGCATAGTCCTCATCCGTCTTGAACAGCCGCAGCCGCCCCGCCGCGCGGTTCCACACGTGATACACGAACCCACCCGGACACTGTCTGGCTTGACGTGGCATGGCCGGAGCCTACCGTATTCTGTCGAAAAGAACAACAAAAACTATCCTATTATGCACGTCCCCTTTAGTCGGCCCGAGGGAAATCGACGAACTTTGGCGACGGCTTTTCCAAAACGCTGATGCATCCGGACGAATTGAAACGTTTTCCTGCCCGCATCGAGTGCGTTCGGTCGCTTCGCAACGATAGTGCCGCCGAACTCGATTTTCCTGCGACATACGGCGGGTTTCCGTTACGATGTCGCCAACCCTTGTGGTTACAATAGGTAGATTTGCACCATCGCTGGTATTTCTATGTCGACGACCAAAAACGCACTCGCCTCTTCCGCTCTTCCCAAATCCCCTACGGGCATCACGGGCTTGGATCAAATCACCGGCGGCGGTCTGCCTACCGGGCGGCCGACGCTCATCTCCGGGGGCGCGGGGTGTGGGAAGACGATGCTGGCGACAGAATTCCTCGTGCGCGGCGCCACGGAGTTTGGTGAGCCGGGCGTGTTCATGATGTTCGAGGAAAATGCCAAGGAGCTGACGGCCAATGTCCGTTCGCTCGGCTTCGATCTCGACAAGCTCGTGAAGCAGAAACTGATCGCGCTCGATTACGTCCATATCGAGCGCAGCGAGATCGAGGAGACGGGCGAGTATGACCTCGACGGG
>JBBQQZ010000217.1:0-6734 GCA_038215325.1 Tepidisphaerales bacterium
GCGCGGTCGGAGGTCGCCCAGCAGCCGGTGACGATCACCTTGGCGTTGGTGTCGGTGTCGGTAGAGGTGTCGATGAGGTCTTGCAGATCCGGTCCGGCGTTCACGGGTTGCAACACTTTCAACCGCGTGGCTTTCCGGACCGCTTGTCGCGAGCCCTTCGCCGCCTGGCTGGTGACCGAGCAGGTGTGGATCACCCGCACATCGCCTGCCGGCGCGTCCACCTGGGTCAACCCGCGCGACCGGAGCACCTGCGCAATCTGCTCCGACTCATAATGGTTGACCCGGCAGCCGAGGATGGTGATCGAAAACGTCCGCAAGGCGGCTATTCTTTCGGCGTTTCACACGATTGTCGAGTGCCGCGCGCACCGAACTCCCCGCTCCCCGCTCCCCGCCCGGCCGGGAGATCGCGTTTACGACCCGACCCATGCTTCCATCGCTCGCGCCAAGTCTTCGCCGAAAGCGCGGGCGCTATCGGCGTTGACTTCGGCAGAACCGACGTTGGCGTACGGTAGTTCGATCGAAGCGGAGAGCGTCGCACCCGGGAGCGTCCATCCGTAGCGACCGAGCCCTCGTCCCAGGGCGAAGTTGGCGCCGGTGTTCCAGTCGACGCCGTGGGGCAGATACCCCGATGCCGGCACGGGCAGCGGCCCGCGTGCGACCGCTTCGAGCATCGCGCTGAACCGTTTCTGCGCCGCGGCGTGTTCGTCGCCTTCGCAGCCGACAAGGTAGATGTTCTCGTTGTTTTTTCCCGCAATCCACGGGCAGTGCAGATCGAGCACGACCGTGGGCTTGAGTTGATCGAGTCGGGCGCGGATTGCGGCGATTTCGGGGTAGACGCTCTCCCCGAGGTAGTCCCTGCCATGATCGCGGGGGAGCCGCCCTTTGCCTTGATCGCCCGCCTCGACGCCATCGGGGTCGGCAAACGGGACGACGCTGACGGTCGCGATCTCTCCCAGCTTGCTGGTGCGGGTGTGGTCGATCAATCCTTCGATCGCGTAATTGGGCGTCATTTCGCAGCAGTGGTGTCGTGCCGCGATGAAAATTTGCGCCGGTCCCGCGCCCACGGTCGCGATCGGCACCTCGCGGCCAGCCTTGGTGCGTCCGACGGAAGCGACTTTCAGCCACGGCCTCGATTTCGCAAACGCCTGCCAGTGCGAAATTTGGTACGGCATCGCGAAGCTGAGCCGCACATCCCGCTCGTCGGGTCCGAACGTGTGCCGAAAGCTGTTGCCTTCAACCGTCTCTGCGCCCAGCCAGCGCCAGGTCGCGCCGCCGTCCCGGCTGATCGCAGGTCCGCGCGTGCCGATGGCCCGGCTCTTGGTGAAGTTGAAGCGGATCGTCCGTCCCTGAGCACCGGCGATGCCGAAGCACCAGTAGAACCAATCCTGTCCGGTGCCGCGGAGTTCCTGGTGCAGGTCGATCTGGTCGTCGCCGATCGCGTCAACGACGATATTTCCGCCGGGGAAGTCGCAGGTGATGAGGGGACAGGTGGGAGCGAGCATGGGGAAAGTGTGGATTTGGTGCTGGCGGAAGTCAACCACGTCGCGCGTCGCACCGACGCCTGCGGGGTAGGCGTGGGGCATGCGTACGCTGCGGTGCCGGTGCGGGTGGTGTCGGTGACGTTGGTGGAACCATTTGCGATGATTCCCGGCCGGCGCTTTGGGTAAACCAATGGGCGACGCAAGCGTCGCGGCTACAGAGTACCCGTCGCTTTAACGCGCCGTCCCGGGATTACTGCTCATGCGGATCGGGCGGTAGCCGCAGGTCTACGACCTGCGCGTCTGTGGGTTTCGGGCGCGGTTCGACCGTCCGAAGACGCGCATCGCATAGCGATGCGGCTACTGGCTTCGCGGGTAGCCCGTGGGGGAATCCGGCGTGCATGGTAGCAGTGGGGCGGGATGGGAGGGGCTAGGAGCGAGCCAGGAGAGGTCGCTTTTTCACCGCCATGCGGAAGCTCTTCACCCCAACCCGCCCCCGTGGTTACACGGGAGAGGGAGTAAAAGGGGGAACAGGCGATCCCGGCCGCGTTGGTATGCGGCGTCTTCATTATTGCCTTGGTGCGGGACTTGCGGTTAATCTATGCCGCTCAGGCTTGGCCTGGCACAAGGGTCGGTCGCAGCGAAGGTTAGGGGTTACCTAGCCTGTCCTTAAAGACCGGGCCCGGCGGATAGAAGTTAGCACCCATTGAGGTATCAGCATGGCCAACCCACGTTTCGCCTGGGGTATTGATATCGGCAACCGCGCCCTCAAGGCGGTGAAAATCGTCCGTGACGGCGATGCCCTGCGAGTCGACGATTTCGAGTTCATCGAACACGAAACCATCCTCTCCCAGGCCGGTGATAATCGAGAATCCCTCATTCAAACCGCGCTGGCGAGCTTCGTCCAACGCCATAGTTTCAAGGGGGGCGTGGTATCGGTCGGCGTTTCGGGGCAGACCAGCTTCGCGCGGTTCGTCAAACTCCCGCCGGTCGAAGACAAGAAGATCCCCGAGATCGTCCGCTTCGAGGCCATCCAGCAGATCCCCTTCCCGCTGGATGACGTTGAATGGGACTACCAGCTTTTCCGCCAGCAGGATAATCCTGAAGTGGAAGTCGGTATTTTCGCGATGCGTCGCGAACTAGTGAACCAGCACATCAAATACTTCACGGACTTTGATCTGAACGTGCAGCACGTGCAGATGAACCCGCTGGCCGTCTACAACGCGATGCAGTACGACTCGCGCTTCAATGACGGCATCTCCATGGTCGTGGATGTGGGCACCGACAACACCGACCTGCTCATCGCGTCCAACGACAGCATCTGGATGCGCTCGATCCCCATCGGCGGGAGCAATTTCACCGAGGCGCTGACCAAGGCGTTTAAGCTCAACTTCGTCAAGGCCGAAGACCTGAAGCGCAACGCCGCCACCAGCAAATACGCCCGGCAGATCTTCCAGCACATGCGGCCGGTCTTTGCGGACCTGGTCGCGGAAATCCAGCGGTCGATCGGGTTCTACTCCTCGGTTCATCGTGACATGAAGATTGGCAAGATCTACGCGCTCGGCGGCACGTTCAAGCTGCCGGGGTTGCAGAAGTATCTCCAGCAAAACCTTCAGATGCCGGTCGAGCGTATCGATTCCCTCACCGCCGGCGCCCCGGCGGATTCCAAGCACGCCGCCATCTTCGGGGACAACCTCCTGTCGATCGTCGGCGCGTACGGGCTGGCGCTTCAGGCGATGAACGCGACACTCGTGACCTCGTCACTTCTGCCCCGCGCGATCCAGCGCGAAAGAATGTGGCAGGACAAGACCAAGTGGTTCGGGCTGGCGGCGGCGCTGTTTATCGGCGGCGCGACGGTGGTTGGAGCACGCTGGTTCTTCGAGGATCTCCAATACACCAACGCCCAGGCGGTCAAGTCGAAGAACGACGCGACGCTGAAGCAGGCCGAAGCCTTGTCCGCCCAGTGGTTGACCGTGCAGGGCTCGGGCGAAGCCGAGCGAACAATCATCGGCAACCTTCAGACGCTGACCGACGGCAGATACCTGTGGCGCGACCTGTACGCCGACTTGATCGCCGCCCTCCCGCAGCCGCAGCCGGCGCTACTGGCGGCGATCCGCGCGGGCAAAGCCGACGAAGTGAAGCAGATTCCGCGCGGCGAGCGCCAGATCATCCGCGTCGACGAAATCTCCTCGACCTACGACCCGATGCTGATGGCGAATCTCGCCTCGCCGAACTACCGGCTCGGCGAAACCCTCACCGCCGCCCCCGCGATGGCCATGCCCTCCCCCGACGGCTCGGCATCCGCAGCCGGGGCGGATCCGACGGGCAAAGGGCGCGGGTTTGTCATCATGATGCGATTCACCTGCCCGCTCAGCACGGCGCCGCAGTTCGTGGAATCGCAGGTGCAAAAGGCGCTGCTGACGATCGCCCCGTCGCCTCAGCGGCCAAACCTCAAGTATGCGGTTCGTCGGGTGCGGTACGTGAGCGACAACCGCATCAGCGAAAACCCCGCCCGGCTGGCGCGCTTGCAGGCCGAGTACGACGCGGCGCAGAAAGCCAAGCAAGGCGTCATCGTCCCCGGCCAGAACCCGGTCCCGACCAATCCCGGCGGATTCGGCGGGCCTCCCGGTGGTGGATTCGGTGGGCCGAGTGGAATGTTCGGCAACCCAGACAACGGTGGATTCGGCGCCCCGCCCGGCGGGATCGCGCCCGGCGTCGTACCGATCACCACCGCCAACAACCCGGCGTTCCGAGACCGACTCACCGACGAACCCATGCTCGGCGACTGGGAATTCATCCTCGCCATCGCCGTCCAACTCGACCCCGAGCCGTGGAAAAAACCCGAGCCCCAGCCCACCGACCCCACCGCCTCGGCCCAGTAACACCAGGAGCAGCATCGATGGATCTGATCAAAAAAAATATCCTCAGCGTCGTCAGCGGCGTCCTGGCCATCCTGTCCATGATCGTCATCGTCTTCCCCTTCAGCGGGATGTACGATACCCTCCTGGCGAACGTGAAGGCGAGTTGGGCCACCAACGCCAAAATACAGTCCCTGCTCACCCAGCAACGCACTTGGCCGTCCCTCAGTTCCAAGGAGGAAGACAAACTCCCGCTGGAACACTTCCCCACCCCGCTGACCATCAGCAAGGGTGAGGCCATGACCAAGGACTGGCGCAACAAGGCCGAGGCTTTCCGCCAACTGGCGATCGACCTACAGACGAAGAGCCTGAAGCCCCTCGTCCCCGGTGCCCTGCCCAATGGCGGGGGCCCGGCGATCGGTCGTCACTTCATCGACGCCTACCAGCGAAAATTCGGCATTTACGTCAACCCGACCACCGGCGTACGCGATGAATCGCAGTCTCTCTTCAGCCAGATCCTGCTGTCGAAAGTCCCGCCCACCGACACGGACGTGAAAGCCGAGCAGGAACGCGTCGCCGCCGAGCTGCGCGCCAGCCGGACGATCTGGCGTGAAGGCAAGGTTCAGAACCAGCCGGAAGTCGATCTGCTGGTCGCCCAGTCCCAGGCAACCGTCGCCGACAAGATGCGGCATGACCGTGCCGTCCAAGGGCTAATTTACGCCGATCCGGTCACGGTCTTTGAAATCAATTCGAAGATCGCGACCAACCAGAACCCCAGTCCGAACGACATGTTCCAGGCCCAGGTCTCGCTGTGGGTCCAGGAAGAACTGTGCCGGGCCATCCGCGAAACCAACGAGAAGTTCAAAGCCGACAACAAGGGGATTCTGAACTCGCCGATCAAGCGGTTGATTTCGATCAAGGTTCTCCCGAAGTTCGTCCCCGTCCCTGCTGGCACCCCCGGCACAACCGAGCCCCCGACGGTGCCGGACCACACCACGACCAAGGTGACGCCCGCGTTTACCACCAATCCGCTGGGGCACGTGTCTAACGACTTCTACGACGTGATCCGCTTCGACATGGTCGTCGTCGTGGAAGGCGCCGCCCTACCCGAGGTGCTGACCGGGCTGGCACGTAACCGGTACATCTCGTTCCGCAAAGTGAACATCCAGTCGGTGGACTCGTCCGTGGATATGGCCTCGGGCTATCTGTACGGGCCCGCTCCGGTCATCCATTTGACCCTGGAAGGCCAGTACCTTCTGCTTCGCCCGTTCCTGAAGGATCTGATGCCCACGGACATCGTCCGCGGATTGACAATTCAGGGCGCTCCGGCACCCGGTTCCGAAGGCGGGCCCGGTTACGGCGGGCCCGGTTACGGCGGACCCAACTACGGCATGCCCGGTTTCGGCGGGCCGCCGGGCATGTGACGCGAGACACGCGCCACGTTCCCCCCGCCTCGCTGGTGAATGCGACGCGGACCTTGAGTCGATGTACGCAACGATGACCGACAACACAGCAGGTGTGTCATGAATAAGTTCCTCGAATTTCTCGAAAAACATTGCCAGTGGGTCGCGATCGGGCTGGGCGGATTGTTTTTCGTCTGGATCCTCTGGGGTTATCTGCTCACCTCCCCGGTGGCGCTCGAAGCGCCGGGACGCGACACGCTCACGCCGGGCACGGTCGACACCGAGGTCGCCAAGAGTGCAGATTTGCTGCGCAGCCGGATCGACTCGCAGGCCGTGAAAATGCCGCCTGCGGTCGCATCGCAGGACCCGATCACGCAGTTTGTCGAAGCGATGGCAGGCGCGAACGTTCCGGCGCTCGTCAACGGGGATCGCACGTTCAGCTCCCAAGGCATGGGCGTGCAGGAAGGCCCGCGCAGTCCCGAAATTCCTGAGGCGATGGTCCGAGTGACCGAGTTCCCCGTCGTCCCGTCGGCCGAGGTGTTGCCGGGGATTGACGGGATCAAGAGCGCCCGCGCTCAGGTCGTTCCGGTTCCTGTCGTTGCCGGACAACCAGCACCCGGTGCGGCCCCCGGTGCAGCACCCGGTGCGGTGTCGGTCGACGCCCGCGACATCAGCTACATTCGCGGCCAATACCGCATCGACCCGGCGCTGATCGCAGCAGAATTCAGCAAGGTCAACGTTCCCGCCCGCCTGCCGACGATGATCGTCGCGGTCGAAGTGTATCGCCAGGAAAAGCTGCCCGACGGCACATGGACGAAGGAAGCGCTTGTCAAGCTGATCGGTAACAACATCATCCCCTGGCCGCTCCCCCCGGCGAACGCCAACTTCCAGCAGGTCGGACAATTCCAAGCCTGGGCGGAAAGCCCCCAGGGGCAGGCGGACCTGCTGCGTCCGCAGTTCTACCAGGTGCTGATGGGCGAAGGCCCGTGGGACGC
>JBBQQZ010000218.1:0-6680 GCA_038215325.1 Tepidisphaerales bacterium
GCTCGCTCATGGAACGGGCCCAGCGGTACGGGTACAAGGTCGAGGTCGTTGATGACATGGTCCGGGCGATCGACCCGATCAAAGACTACCGCACCTACCGCGCCCTAAGACGCCGGTTGAAAGACCTCGATCCCGATATCGTCCACACGCATTCCAGCAAGGCCGGCATCATCGGACGACTGGCGGCCCAGCGGGCGAAGTGCCGCAGGATCATCCACACGATCCACGGACTGGCGTTTACGGCGTCGACCAATGCGACGGTCAACAACGTCTACAAGTTCCTCGAACGCCGGGCCGCGCCAATGACGCATAAGATCGTCTGTGTCGCCGATGCGATGCGCGATCAGTCGCTGGCAGGCGGGGTGGGCAGGCGCGATCAGTACGTGACGGTTTACAGCGGCATGGACACGCAGCCGTTCCTGCATCCGCCCGTGTCGCGCGATCAGGTTCGCGCGTCGCTGGGGATCAGGCCGGACGACATCATCGTCGGCACGATCGCCCGGCTGTTTTATCTGAAGGGGCACGACGATTTGCTGGCGCTTGCACCCGAATTGTGCAGCAAGCACCCGCACTTGCGCTTCATGTGGATCGGCGACGGGCTGCTGCGAGGCGAATTCGAGAAAAAGATAAGGGAATTGAATCTCCAGGACCGTTTCATCCTGACGGGGCTGGTTCCGCCGACTAGAATACCGGAACTGGTGAATGCGATGGACATTTTGGTTCACCCGTCGCGTCGCGAAGGACTGGCCCGGGCGTTGCCGCAGGGGCAGTTGGCGGGGTGTCCGGTGGTGACGTACGACATCGACGGCAACCGCGAAGGGTTGATCGACGGGCAGACGGGGTTTCTGGTTTCGCCTTTTGATCGCAACGTATTGGGGTCTCGATTGTCTGAGTTAGTGTCGGATCGCGCCCTGTCGCACGCCATGGGCGTCGGGGGGCGCGAGTTTGCGGTGAAGCGATTTGATACGAAGGTGATGGTCGACGGCTTGGAAAAAGTGTATCGAGGGGACGTATGACGTTTCGTGTTGTATCCATCGGTGTGGTTCTGTTCGCAACACTGGCGCTGGCGCAACCCAGGCCCGGTGGTGGCGGTGGCGGAGCGCCACGCCCTCCCCAGCCGCCGCAGCAACCTGCGGTGTTGAAAAGCTATGTTGAGACGCATTCCACTCGCCTCGAAGTGGAACTCGCCACCTTCATCCAGAAACGCGCCGAGACCGCGCAGGCGGACGCGTCCTACCTTGAAATGCAGATCGACCTGCGCATCCTCCAGCGCTGGCTCATCCGCCAGATCATCGAGCCCGATCCCTACTCCGACGCTCAGGCAGTCATGTGGCTAAGGCATCGGGATCTGAACGACCTGATCGCCACGGTCGATGCCTGGTCGACCGCGCAACGCGGCATGCTGCCGACGCGGCAGCAGCAGGAGGCGATGGCTGCCATCCGCAAGGTGACGTTCGACATGAAGCCCGTGGAGCAGGTCGCGGCGCTCGATGCGCTGCTGGGCTCGCTCCGCTCGCCTTTGCTTGCGGCGATCGCGGACAAGACCGCCAAAGCCCCCGAGATGCGCCCGGTGATCAAGAAGGTCGCTGCACCGGCTGATCCTGCCAACCACACCGAGCCCGCCGAGCCGCCCACGGTCGATCAACTCTCCACCCGCATCACGCAGCTCACCATCACCATTCCGCTTCGCCAGCAACTTCTCTCCGCCGTCGCCGCGACGCAGGCGGCGGAGGGGGAGGAGAAGCAGTTGATGCTCGCGATGCTCCGCGCCGCGGTCGATCTGGCGGGGGCGCTTCAGTCCAACCTCGGCGTGGACGCTTCCACCCGGCCGCAGATCGAAGCAAATCTTGGCGAGGCGGTTTCGCTTTACAGCGACTCGCGCCTCCGAGAAGCGGGAGAAAAGCGATTGAAGGCTCTGGCGCAGTACCGCCAGCTTGCCGGCCGGGTGTCGTCGCTGGCGCTTCCGCCGGAGATCGTGCGGGCGCTGGCACCCGCGTTCGCCTACGCGCGCGAAAATCCAAACGAATCGGCCAAGGTACTCGGCGCGATCGACGCATTCGCGCAAATCGAATCGCAGCTTTCCACCCTCCGCCCGCCCGCCGGCATCGAGTTGCTCGGTCGGCAGATTGAGGCGCAGTTCAAGCAATTGCTGAATCAGCGTGCCGGGTTCATGGAAGACGCCGAAAAATTGAAGGGCACCGGCATGTTCGTCACCTCGCCGGATGATCTGGTGAAGCGGATCGACGCGATGAAGCAGCCGATCGCGATGATCGACGTGCTGAAGCGCCAGCCGCAGACGATGGCGACGCTGCTGGAATTGAAACCGCGTCCGACCGGATCGCTTGAAAAGCGCACCACGCAATCGCTCGTGAAAATGGTCGACGACGAAGCCGCGCAGTCGTTCGTTCAGAACCTCGACCTGCTCGCCACCACATGGACCAGCGCCCAGAAGTCGCTAGCGAACAAAATGGACGAGGCAATGGTGACCAAGTACGCCGGTTCGACGTGGGGCGCGTTTGAGACGCGCGTGCGGGGCGTTGTGACTGACGCCGTCAACGGTGCCGCTGCCACCGGCACGATCGACGCCGCGAAGCTCGAATCGCTCCAGCGGCTGCTGGGCATGATCGAACGCCTGCGCACGCTCGCCGCGCTCGACGCCAAGCTCACGGTCGATGCGGCGGTCAACCGGTGGGCGGATTGCTCGCTCGATAACGACAAACTCGCCAAACTGCTCGACAGCTACCGCAACGACTTCGCCGCCATCGTCACCGCCACTCTGCAAGGCGGCGGCGACGAAAAAGAAGCCGTCCGGCTTGCCAAGCGTTACCAGGGCCTGCTGAACACATTGGACCGCGTCGCCGAATCCGCCGATCAGTGCCAGCAATTGCCGTCCGGCCCGGTCGGGCAAATCGCACGCTTCGCCACCCCCAGCGACAAAGCCCCCTTCGGCCACGTCCGCTACCTCAGCTTCGCCACCGACCTCATCGAACTCACCCGAATGAGCGCCGATGCCGATGTCGAAACGATCAACAAGATGCAGGACCAGATGCTCGACCGCTTGAACAAGAGGTGATCCACGAATAGACACAAATGCATACAGGAACCGCAGATTGCGCAGATGACGCAGATAATTGAAGATGTATTCAATCTGCGTAATCCGCGTATTCCGCGGTTCCACGCATTTAATTCTATTCGTGTCGCTTCGTGAAGATTCGTGGATAAGGCTCTTCGGGCCTATGATTCGGCCATGGCATCTTTTCTCGTCGTTGGTCCGCATCCGGATGATCAGGAACTGGGCATGGGGGGCACGATCGCCAAGCTGGCGAGGCAGGGGCACCGGGTTCACCTCGTCGATATGACCAACGGCGAGCCCACGCCGCGCGGTTCTCCCGAGACCCGCGCCGCCGAATCCGCTGCCGCGGCGAAGATCCTGGGCGTGGAGCGGACGCTGCTGGGTCTGTCCAATCGCCAGGTCGAGCACACGCTTGATGCCCGCTACCGACTGGCGGCGCTGATCCGCATCCATAAGCCGAACGTGCTGTTCGTCCCTTACACCCCCGATGCCCACCCCGATCACGTCGCCGTCACGCGCATCGCCGAGGACGCGCGCTTCGACGCCAAGCTCACCAAGAGCCCCATCCCCGGCGAACCGTGGCACCCCAAGCGAATCATCTACTACTTCTGCACGCACCTTCGCCTGAACATCAACCCGACCTTCTGCATCGACGTCTCCGACACGGCCGACCTCAAAATGCAAGCCGTCGAAGCGTACGCCTCGCAGATGAACCCGGAACTCGTCAACCTCGTCAAACTCACCGGCGAGTACTTCGGCTCCCGCACGGGAACCAAGCACGCGGAACCGTTCTTCAGCCACGAAATTGTGGCGCTTGGCGGGTTGGATCAGTTGGTGTAAGAAGCAGCGCAGGGGCTGCTCATCGTTCCTCGACCGCGCCCTCCGCCCCATACGGAAAGGTTTGACGTGTACCGATACACGATATACCCTGTATTGAATGATCCGCGGCTTCCGTTGCACTGATACGCAGGCATTGTTTGAGCGAGGGAAATGCCGGCGGTTTAATTCGATAGCAAGGATCGCAGCTCGGAAACTAGCTCAGCTTGACGCTTCGGAAACATTGGATTTTTTGCGCGCTCCGCCTGGAAACCGGTTGGAGGTTCTCAAAGGCGATCGCAAGGGCCAGCATAGCATTCGCATTAACGACCAGTTTCGGATCTGTTTCAGTTGGACATCCGACGGCCCGGCGAACGTGGAAATCGTAGATTATCATTAATCGAGGGATCGCGATGTTCAAGAACGGTATGCGTCCGGTTCATCCCGGCGAAATTTTGCTTGAGGATTACCTGGTTCCGCTGGGCGTAAGCGCCCGGGCGCTGGCGATCGCGCTGCGCGTTCCGCCGGCGCGCGTTAGCGATATTGTTCGCCGGCGACGCGGGGTCACCGCAGATACAGCGATGCGACTGGCCCGGCATTTCGGGGGAGATGCGCGGTCCTGGCTGAATCTCCAGACCGCTTACGACCTGCGCGTCGCCGAAATCAAGAACGCCCGTCGCATCAATCGGGAAGTCACCCCCGCGGCGGCGTAACGGTTTCGATCCGTCTAGAGCATTTTCAGCACCGCCTCCACCATCTTCCGCGCCCCCTCAAACACCTTCCCCGGCGATGAGTCATACATATAGCACGGCGTCGTGACGATCTTGTTCGCTTCGTCGATGCAGAGGTCGGTCATTCCTTTTTCGGAGTGATGGCCACCCATTTTTTCGATCGCGGCCGCAGTGGCGGGGTCGTTGCCGATGGTGACGGTGGCGTGGAACAGCCGGGCCGCGATCACCGGGGCGATGCACGCCAAACCGATAGGCTTCTTGGCGTCGTGCATTTCTTTCGCCAGTCGCGTGACGTGGATGTTGATGTGACACTCGGCGCCCTTGACCGCGAAATCAGACAGATTCTTCGCCGCCCCGAACCCGCCGGGGAAGATCAGCGCGTCAAGGTCCTTGGCGTGGACGGTGGAGACGTCCTTGATCTTGCCGCGCGCGATGCGCGCCGATTCGGTCAGCACGTTCCGCTTGTCGATCATCGGCCGGCCGTGGAGGTGGTCGATGGTGTGCATTTGATCGATGTTGGGTGCCATGCAGATCGCCTCGGCACCGAGCTGGTCGATCGCGATCAGCACGCTCACCGCCTCGGTAATCTCCGACCCGTCAAACACGCCGCAGCCGCTGAGAAGAACGCCAATTTTCGCCGACATGAACATCTCCCGGTAAGATTCCTTCGTGCCTTCTGATGATACCCCACCTCCCGTCCTTCCGGCAGCGGCGATTGAGCTTGGCCGGGTTCGCGTCCCGGAATCGGCGCTGCGGGTGCAGTTTTCCCGTTCCAGCGGTCCGGGGGGGCAGAACGTAAACAAAGTGAACTCGCGGTGCGAGATATGGGTGAAGGTGTCCGACATCACCGGGCTGACCGAAGGTGCCCAGACCCGCCTCCGCGCGATGGCGGGCTACCGGCTTACCCGTGCGGATGAAATCCACGTCGATGCCCACGAAAAACGCTCCCAGGAACAAAACCGCGCCGAGGTGATCGATCGGCTGCGCGAATTGCTGGTCAAAGCAGTCGTCGAACCGAAACGCCGCAAGAAAACCAAGCCCAGCTACGGCTCCAAGCAGCGCCGGCTGGAGGGCAAGAAGCGTCGCAGCGAGATCAAAAAGGGGCGCGGCGGGGGATTTGAGTGAGATTGAACGATGCTTTGGGTTTGCCGTCGAGAAAAGACCAAAACTCAAGAGACAAGAAACAAACAAACTTCAATCCGAAAACTTCAACCGCAAACCGACGGATGAGATCGTGGTGGTTGGACTTTGGCGGTTGTTTGTATCTTGTCTCTTTCCGGTTGAGATTTCCGCGCACCGGGGCGGGACGAATTGCCGTCGCGCCCTGAGCCGGCGGCCGAGGGGTTGCCGACGCACCGGGAATCTGAATACTGAGTGGCTTACAGTCTGCGAAATGCCCCTATTATGTCCGACAAAACCGAACACCCGCCCCTCCCTGACCAGTTTGCCGCACTCGGCGTGCGCGGCAGCGTCCTCAAGGGACTGGCCGAGCTGAATTATATCACGCCGTCTGAAATTCAGGCGCTCTTGATCCCCAAGGCACTGACCGGCGTCGACCTGCTCGGCCAGGCCCGCACGGGCACCGGCAAGACCGCCGCGTTCGGCATCCCCATCCTGTGTCGCGCCGAGCGCGGGCAGGGCGTTCAGGCGCTGATCCTCACGCCCACGCGCGAACTGGCGGTGCAGGTGGATGAGGAAATTCGCCGGATGGCCAAGCACACGCCGATCCGCTGCATTTCCGTCTACGGCGGGCAAAAAATCCGCGGGGACATCAAGGCGCTGGAAGCCCGCCCGGAAATCGTCGTCGGCACGCCCGGCCGCGTGATCGATCTGCTCGACCGCGGGCAGCTCAAGCTCTGGGACATCCGATTCATCGTCCTCGACGAAGTCGACCGCATGCTCGACATCGGCTTTCGCGACGACATCCGCAACATCCTCTCGCGCCTCAAAGGCATGCGCGAACGCGCCGCCGACGAAACCGACGAGGAAGCCGCACGCGGCCACCAGACGATCTTCGTGTCGGCCACCTTCACCGAAGAAATCGAGCGTCTCGCCCGGCG
>JBBQQZ010000219.1:0-6673 GCA_038215325.1 Tepidisphaerales bacterium
GTTCGGGCCTGATCGCATCCTCGATACGCCGATCAGCGAGTCGGGGTTCTCCGGTCTTGGCATCGGCGCCGCGACCGTCGGCCTGCGGCCGATCGTGGAGTATATGAGCTGGTCGTTCACGCTCGTCTGCGTCGATCAGCTTGTGAACAACGCCGCCAACGTCCGCTATATGTCCGGCGGGCAGGTAAAAGTCCCGATCGTCTTCCGCGGCGGAAACGGCATCGCCCATCAGCTTGGTGCCACCCACTCGCACCGCGTCGAAACCCTCTACGCCCGCATCCCGGGCCTGATCGTCGTCAGCCCGTCCACCCCGTACGAAGCCAAGGGGCTTCTCAAAAGCGCCATCCGCTGCGACGACCCGGTCATCTTCCTCGAATCCGAAAAAATGCTCGGCGAGAAGGGCGAAGTCCCTGAAGAGGAGTACACGCTCCCAATCGGCATCGCCAAAATCGAGCGTCCCGGCAAGGACGTCACCGTCCTCAGTTATGGCCGTCCGCTTTCGCGTTGCGTTCGCCCGGCGATCGCGGAACTCGAGGCCCGCGGGTTTGATCCGGAAGTAATCGACCTTCGCTCGCTGCGTCCGCTCGACATCGACACGATTGCCAAGTCGATCGCCAAGACGCACCGCTGCGTCATCATCGACGAAGACTACGGCTACTGCGGCATCGGCGACGCCATCATCGGCAAGCTGCACAAGCTCTGCTTCGACGACCTCGACGCTCCCATCGAACGCCTCTGCTCCGACGAAATCCCCGTCCCCTTCAATCATTACCTCGAAGAAGCGATGATCCCGTCGGTCGATCGCGTGATTGAAGGCGTGAAAGAAGTCATGTACAGGAAGTAATCAGAGGCAAGGGGCAGGGGGCGAGTAGTTTTACTTGCCCCATGCCACTCAATACTTGCCCCTGGTTTCCGCAAGGAAACCTATGCCCGCAGAAATTACCATGCCTCAGCTTTCGGACACGATGACCGAAGGCACGCTCGTTAAGTGGCTTAAGAAGGAAGGCGACTCCGTCAAAGCCGGCGAGATCGTCGCCGAGGTGGAGACGGATAAGGCCACGATGGAAATGGAGTCGTTCGAATCCGGCACCATCGCGTCGATCGTGGTGAAAGAAGGCGGTAAGGCCGCGGTCGGCGAGGCGATCGCGATCGTCGCCAAGGCGGGCGAGAACGTCGCCGACCTGAAGAAAGCCGTCCCTGGCGCAGCCGCCGATGCGAAGCTATCGACGACCTCGACCGAAACCGCCGAGGATGGCGAGGCCGAAGGCCCGTCGCAGGACGCCCACAAGGACGCCTCTCACGCCAGCGCGTCCGTCGCTGCGGCGCTCGAAGCGCCCAGCCACGAAGGCGACGGCGCCCGCATCAAGGCTTCGCCGCTGGCGCGTCGCGTCGCCAAGGATCTGGGCTTGGAACTCTCCTCGATCAAAGGCTCAGGCCCCAACGGCCGAATCGTCCAGGCCGACGTTGTCGGCGCTAAAGACAAATCCGGGGCGGCGGCTCCAGCCGCCACCAAATCCGCTGCTCCCGCGCTGCCCACCCGCCTCGCCACCGGAGCGACCGAAAAAATCACGCTCAATAAGATGCGCCAGACGATCGCCAATCGTCTTCAACTGTCCAAGCAGACTATCCCGCACTTCTACGAAACCGTCGAAATCGACATGACCGCCGCCGTCGAGCTGCGGAAGAAGCTGCTGGAGATGTACGAGAAGAAGGAAGGCGTCCGCATCTCGATCGGCGATATCATCGCCAAGGCGGTCGCCTCGTCGTTGAAGGCGGTCCCGCAGTTGAACGCCACCTTTGACGACAAGACCAGCACCGTCACCCGCTTCGGCGACGTCAACCTCGGCATGGCCGTCGCGTTGCCGGATGGGTTGATCGTTCCCGTGCTACGCAGTATCGACCAGATGAGCTTCAAGGAAATCCGCGTAAAGAGCACGGACCTGGTCGATCGCGCTCGGGGCCAGAAGCTGAAGCGCGACGAGATGAGCGGCGCGACGTTCACCGTGAGCAACCTGGGGCTGATGGGTATCCGTGAGTTCAGCGCGATCGTGAACCCGCCGGAAGTCGGCATTCTCGCGATCGGTGCCAGCGTTGATCGGCCGGTGGTGCGGGATGGGCAGATCGTCGTCCGCAACATGATGACCGTGACGCTCAGCTGCGATCACCGCGTCATCGACGGCGCGGTGGCGGCCAGTTTCCTTGTGACGCTCAAGAGCTTCCTCGAAGTGCCGGCGTTGATGCTGATCTAGTTGACGAATAGAAGTGGTTAGTTGCGAGTGGTCAGAACAAGGCCCGCCTATACTGACCATTGACCACTGACCATTGAGAACACCATGCCCGCAGAAATCACCATGCCTCAGCTTTCGGACACGATGACCGAAGGCACGATCGTTAAGTGGCTCAAGAAGGAAGGCGACCAGGTCAAGGCCGGCGAAATCGTCGCCGAAGTCGAGACCGACAAGGCCACGATGGAGATGGAAAGCTTCGAGTCCGGCACGATCGCTTCGATCGTGACCAAGGAAGGCGAAAAAGCCCCCGTCGGTGCCGCCATCGCCATCATCGCCAAGTCAGGCGAGAAAATCGAAGACCTCAAGAAAAGCTCCGGAGCCACGCCCGCAAAAGCCCCCGCTCCCAGCGGGGGGAAACCCGCGGAAGCCCCGGCAAAACCCCAACGCACACCCCCCGCGCCCGCAACATCCGCGCCCGCTCCGAAAGCCGAAGCCCCCAAGCCCCAAACCCCGGCGTCCAAGACCGGAAACTACAACTTCGACCTCGTCGTCATCGGCGGCGGCCCTGCGGGCTATGCCGCCGCGATTCGCGCGGGGCAACTCAAAAAGCGCGTCCTCTGCGTCGAAAAAGAAGCCCTCGGCGGCACCTGCCTCAACTGGGGCTGCATCCCCACCAAAGCCCTGCTGGAAAGTGGCGCGTTCGTCCGGAAGCTCAAGCACGACGCCGCCACATGGGGCGTGTCGTTCGATAACCTGAAGGTCGATTTCTCCAAATCGATCTCGCGCTCGCGCGACATCGCCGGCAAGCTGAGCAAGGGCATCGCGCACCTGTTCAACAAGTACACCGTCAAGCACGAAATGGGCACCGCGAGGGTGCTGGCACCCCACAAAGTGCAGATCGAAGGCAAGGACGGGAAGAAGGAAGTCACCGCGCAGAACATTTTGATCTGCACCGGTGCCCGCGCCCGCGAGTTGCCGAACATCAAGTTCGACGGGAAGAAGATCATCAGCAGCCGCGAGGCGATGAGCATCACGGCGCAGCCGAAGAAGCTGGCCATCATCGGCGCCGGCGCGATCGGCTGTGAGTTCGCGGATTTCTACAACGCGATGGGCTCGGAAGTGACGATCATCGAAATGCTCGATCATCTGCTGCCGATCGAGGACGAAGACTGCTCGATCCTGCTCGAGCGCTCGTTCACCAAACGCGGCATCAAGGTGCTGACCAAGACCAAGACCGAATCCGTGGACACTTCGGGCTCCGGCGTGAAGCTGAAGCTGACGACGCCGAAGGGCACAGAAACCGTCGAAGCCGACGCCGTGCTGCTGGCGGTGGGTGTGACGGGGAACGTCGAAGGGTTGTTCGAGAAGGACGCGCCGGTCGAACTGTTCAAGGGCCACATCAAGGTCGAGCAGAACGTCTTTGCGACGAATGTCGAAGGCGTCTACGCCGCCGGCGACGTGATCGGCCCGCCGTGGCTGGCGCACGTGGCGCACCATGAGGCCGTTTATGCGGTTGAGAAGATATTCGGCGTCAGCGACCACCACATCAACTACAACATGATCCCCGGCTGCACGTACACGCACCCGCAGGTGGCGAGCATGGGCCTGAGTGAGAAGAAGGCCCGGGAGCAGAAGCTGGAGATCAAGGTCGGCAAGTTCCCCTTCGCGGCGAGTGGCCGTGCGCTGGCAGCGGGGGATGCCGAAGGCTTCGTCAAACTGATCTTCGACGCCAAGTACGGCGGCCTGATCGGCGCTCACATGATCGGCGAAAACGTCACCGACCTGCTGGCAGAACTGGTGATGGCCCAGAAACTCGAAGCCACCGAAGCCGAAATCATTGAAGCCATGCACCCGCACCCGACCTTGAGCGAAGCCATCATGGAAGCCGCCGGCGTGGCGGACGGCAGGGCGATTCACTTTTGACGTCGCTGGGGTTGCGGTCTGCTGCGTAGCGGCCCGCCCGCAGGGCCGCTAGCATGGGAAAGGCGAGATCACGCCGCTCTCTCACTACACCGTGATCATCGAACCCGCCGACGACGGCACGTTCGGTGTCTACGTCCCCGATCTGCCGGGATGCGTTTCGAGCGGGGTGACGCGTGAGGACGCGTTGCTGATGGTCCGCGAGGCCATCCGCGGGCACGTCCAAACGCTCCGCGACCTCGGCGAGCCCGTTCCTCCCTCACGCTCGCGGGCCAAAGTCGTCGCGCCATGAGGGGCAATGCGTTGTCGTGATGCAGCCCGTTGGGATGGATCAAGCCCCACCCAAGAGTTGCTCGGCTTCCACGCGCAGCATCGGGACGTACTTGGTGACGATCCCGTAAACGACCTCGTCGTCCACACGTTCGTATTCGTGAATAACGATGTTGCGAAAGGCCTTGATGCTTTTTGCCTGTGTGATGCGGTCGGCCCATTCGGGATGTTCCCGCTGCATCCGGGCGATCGCCTCCCCTGCAATCATCAAATGTCGTTCACACGCCGCCTGGGTACGCAGGTCTGCGGCGTACTGGGGGTAACTCATTCCATCAAGAAACGTTGAAATCATCTCCGAAGATGACACCACATCAGACAAGAGCTTTCTCACTCGCGGCGGCATACAGAAGCTCCTTTTTTTCTTCGATTTCCCCCCGCAGGTAGGGATTGCGGATTGACCGTTCCGTCAGCAACTGCACCGGGCGACCGAGCAGGTTTTGCAGTTCGTCAAGCAAATCGAGATACTGGTCGGCGAGCAGCCGATCGGGAGAGCGAATGAAACGAACCACCAGGTCGACATCACTCCTGGTGACATCAAACTGACGCAAGCCCCTTCCAGACGCGGAACCGAACAGCCAAAGTCGTTCGACGCCGTGATTCCTGCAGGCAATCATTATGCTGGGAAGATGATCTCGCACCGCATCAACCATGCACTCACTATACCACGCGGACGCGTCACTTCACGTCCAGAACCAACCCCCGCCGATTGATCTTCGTCCGGTACACGCTCCCCATCATCCCCGGCGCGATCAGGCGTTCGGCGAGGAACGAGCGGAGTTGATCCGCTTGTTTCGCGTTCCTGCAAAAGAAGTACCCAAACCCGCCGCCGCCCGCGCCGGCGAGGCCGCTGGCGGTGCAGAGGGGGGCGCATTGGCTGAACAGGACGTCGACGTTGGGCGTGGTGCTGGCGGGGTAGAGGTCTTTCTTGATCTGCCAATACCGCGCGATCTCGCGGCCCACCGTGGACCACTTGCCGGCTTCGAGGGCGGTCGCCAGCGTGGTCGCGCCGCGTTTCAGGTCGTTCATCAGACCAACCATCATCGGCTCGCGCGCCAGCCACCGGCCCATCACACGGCGGAGGATGTCGCGGGCGAGGCGTTGCTGGCCGGAGAAGCAGACGACAAGGCGCGATTCGAATTCGTCGAGTTGGCCGGACGACAGCTTCAGCTTTCGCACGACCGGAACTTGCGGCACACTGGCGAGCGAAGTTGTCAGTTTCACGCCGCCAACGATCCCACCCGCCTGATCCTGCCAGCCGCCGCCGGTGCCGAGGCGTTGTTCGAGGATGAGCGTGTCGTTGATGAGTTGCTCGGTGGATCGTTCCACGCCGCGCACGCGGTAGAGCGCCGCCAGCAACGTGGCGGCGAGGATGCTGCTGGTGCCCAGGCCCGATCCCTTGGGCACGCGGCATTCGGTCTGCACTTCGATCCCGCAGCCAAGCCGCGACAACCAGTTCGCCACCGACTGCTCCTCGGCCGGCACAAGGCCGGCCAGGTGCATGGCGAGCTTGTGCATCGCCAGCGGGTCATGCACATCGACCGCAGCGGCGGAGTTCCATTGCGTGACGACCGTTCGGCGGCCCAGATCGACGCTGTGGAGGACGAGCTGTTTGTTGAGCGTGGATCGGACGGTCGCTCGCACGGGCGGGCCGTCGTCCAGATCGATCGCGACGTTCACCACCGCGCCGCCGCGCTCGAAGCAGTGAGGCGGCGTGTCGCTCCACCCGCCGGCCAGGTCAATCCGGACGGGCGAGCGGGCTTCGACGGTCAACCGTTTCTGTACGCGGACCACTTCACGCGTGATCTCGATCGACCCCGTTCCCGCCTCGGCCGCTTCGGCGATCTTCGCGAACGCCCGCGCCTCGGCCGGCGCGCGATCGTCGGCGAGCATGCGGTCCGGACGCCTGCCCAGCGTCGCCAGCGCCCAACACGCCTTCGCCTGTCGGAACGGCTGCGCGGGATCGTGCGATGTTTCGTTCGCGTACTGCGTGATGCGTTTCTTCACCGCTTCGTACGCCGCACGCGAAACGTAATGGCTCAGCACCGTCTCCGGCGAAACATCCTCATCGCGATCGATGCGCGAGAGCAGGTCCAGTGTCTGGATGTTCGCGGTCACTACTTCGCGATGGGCGATCAGTGCGTCGGCGTCAACCGATTCCAGGATCATCGCCATCGAGCATCGCGGCGACATTCTCC
>JBBQQZ010000220.1:0-6647 GCA_038215325.1 Tepidisphaerales bacterium
GAAGGTTCCGAACAAGAACGGCGTCGTCCATGTCATCGAACTGCTCGGCGGACCGACGCTGGAGTGGAGCGAGTTTGGCGCGAAGCCGCAAGCGGCGATCAAAGGCGTCTGGGTCACCGGCGGATACCACAGCAACTGGACGGGCCCCGACGTGCCGGCCGGGCTGAAAAAGCCGTACAAGGTCGTTCAGGATCTGCTCCCAAGCGCCCTGACCCGCAGCGCCGATATCCTTCTCCCCAGCGCCGCGTGGGTGGAGAAAGAAGGCTCCTGGCAGAATTACAGCAAGCTGAACCAAGCCTTCGCCGCCGCGTTTGCGCCACGCGATGGCGCGATCGCCGAAGGCGAAGTCTTCGCCAAACTGCTCGGCCGATCGAAGTACGACGCCGCAAGCGTTCGCACCGAAATGGGCGACACCTTCGCCAGCATCGCCATCCCGACAGGCACGGAAGCGGACGAACCGGCGATGGAATTCGTCGAAATATAAACGTGCCCCGCCTGAACACATTCTGAACGACCGTGGCAGCCGGTTGGCGTCGTGCCCGGCCAGCTTAAACCGCGACAGTCTCTACACATCGCGCCTTTTCCTTCGCAGTTAATCAAAAAAAACCGATGGTGCGGCCAAATCGTTCTTTGCGCTCTGCCGCAAATCCGATAGGCTGATAACAGCTTCGTCCGTATCGCACCGTCGATGAGAGCGTCGCGACGAAGGCCGACCGCTAGGACTTGTATTCACGTCGTCTCCCGGGATCGGGCACACGCTCAGCGATCCGCGAATCGCAAGTTCGTTCTCAGGTCGATACCGTTCTTGTTCGGAGAACATCATGTCTGACCATTTGAAAGCACGATTATTTGCCCGCCTCGAGCCACTCGAGCAGCGTCGTCTCTTGAGTAGTGACATCCAGATCGTGCCCCTGCACGGCGCTTACTGCCACTGCGTCGGGTGCGCCGCGCCGACCGACAGGCAGAACGATACGGCCGACCTTGGCCTGGTTCCGGCGTCGCTGCAAGCGTCGGCCATCATCAAGCTGGGCGTCTTTAATCCGCCGCCGGTGACGGGACCGGTTTACGCCACTGTGATTCAATTGCTCACACGCGAAGACTTCAGCCCCGCCGCTCCTGCTTTCTCCGCCAAGATCGATTTCAAACCCGCCAGCGCCAGCACCTTCTCCGGCTACCTCGCCGACACCGGCAGAACCTACGGCGACCGCGGCAACGGGAAAACCTACGGCTGGAAATCCGACAACTCCAGTTCGCACTTCGACCGCAACTCGTCCAAAAGCCCCGACCAGCGCTACGACACCACCGCGCTGATGAGTTCCAGCGACGTCTGGGAGATGAAAGTCCCCAGCGGCTGGTACGACGTCGATGTCTACGTCGGCGACGCCAATAAGGGCGGCGCCGATCTGCGCATCAACGTCGAAGGCAAACTCACCGCCTGGGTCCAGCTCCATTACCCCGAGAAGCGTTTCGGCGAAGGCCACATCAAACTCTACGTCGGCGACGGCAAGCTCAGCGTCAGCACCGGGCCGGGCGCGAAGAACAACTCGATCGCGTTCCTGCACGCGACCAGCACCTCCGCGCCGCCGGGCGTTGCCAAGGCGGACGATCTGCGATGGTCGACGAGTTCGTCGATCACCAGCCCGATCAAACGCGTGGAATCGGGCGTCGTTCGTATCGGAGACAAAATGTACTTCATCGGCGGGTACACCAACGGGTACAACAGCGTCAGCAATCGCGTCGATATCTTCGATCTCAAGACCAACAAGTGGTCGCGCGGCGCGAATCTCCCCGGCGCTCAAACCCACGCCGGCGCCGCCACCGACGGCCGGTACATCTACTGGGCGGGCGGGCAGTATGGGTCGCTCTATAGCCGCAAGGGCACCAACGAAGTCTGGCGCTTCGACACCAAGTACAACAAGTGGCAACGGTACGAGAACCTCCCCGAAGTTCGCTTCGGCGGCGGACTGGCATATCAGGAAGGCAAGCTCTACTTCTTCGGCGGCGCGCTCTCTGATCGCAATACCGCCTCGGCGAAGGCGTGGAAGCTGGACACCAAGTCGAGCAACCCGCACTGGGACCGCATCGCCGACATGCCCCGCGCCGCCGACCACATCGGCCATGCCGAACTCGACGGCCTCATCTACGCCATCGGCGGAGAACACGACCACGGCAACAGCTACGTCCAGCACAATGACGTCTTCGCCTACAACCCCGAAAACGAGACCTGGGCGCGCAAGGCGAACATGCCAACCGCCTCCAGCCACTTTGAAGGCAACGTCGTCGAATACGACAACAAACTCTGGCTCTTCGGCGGACAGGTCGACGCGCAGCGCCTCACCAGCCAGGTCCGCTCCTACGACCCAGAAACCAACAAGTGGACCCTGCACAACTCCATGTCCGAACAACGCAAGGGCGGCGGCGGATGGTTCTACAACAACAAGTTCTACTACCTCACCGGCGATGCCTGGGGAAAAGGCCAGCCAACGAACGTGCTGATCGCGTCATTCAAATAAGGCCGGTTGGAACCGCAGACGAAATGCGTTTAGCCACGAATCACACGAATAGGACACGAATAAAAGGAAAATCCATTCGTGCTTCATTCGTGTGATTCGTGGCTAAGCGTCTTCCGTCTTCATTCGCGATTATCTGCGTTCATCTGCTGTTCCTCCCGCATTGGACTCACACCGGCTTCACCGTCAGGAACCCCGTTCCCTCGTCCAGCGACGTGAAGAAGTATCCGCCGTTGCGGTAGGCGTAGTGGATTTCGCGGCCGCCGGCGCCGAGGTCGGCGAGGGCCCAACTCCCGCCGGCGATTTTGGAGCTGTAGAGGAAGAAGCCCTTGTTGTTCGTGCCGTCGAAGAAGAAGACGCGCGGCTTGTTGTTCTCGATGAACAGCTTGCTGTACAGCCCCTGGCGCTTCTTGCTCGCGATGACCATGCTCGACCAGAGCGTTTTTTCGATCCCGCCGGTGTCGTAGGCGTAGCGGAGCTGGCCTTTGCCGGCGTCGTAGTAGGTGGCGACGCCCTTGTAACGGTCGCTGGCGGTTCCGCTGTCGTACCACTTCATCGAGATGTACCCGCCGGCGATGGTCATCGAGTTGTCAACGGTTTCGAAGCGCCAGCCGGTCTTGTATTGGATGCCCCACTTCACGTCCATGTGGGTCGTGTCTTCGTAGGCGATAGCGAACTTGCTGGCGTCCGGACGGTTCGGATCAAGCTGAATCGACGCGAACCGGCCGACATCGCCGGTGCTGTCGACGGTGTTGATCACCCAGCCGTTGGTGTCGTCCAGCGCCATGCGCAGGTCGCCTTTGGTCTTGTTGTAGTAGGCGATGATCGGCGTGTTGTTGCGGCTGAAGACCAGCGACGGATACCCGCCGGTCGAGCCGGGAACATCGACCACATCCACTTCCCACGTGTTGGTAATAGGCGACAGGAACGCGTAGCGCAGGTCGCCGTTGATCGCATCCTGGTACGCGATGCCCGGCCGGCCGTTCTCGTCGATTTCGATGTCGGCGTTGTAGCCGCAGTAATCGTCGTTATCGACGACCTGCACCGTGCTCCACACGCCGTTGGTGTTGCGCACGGCGTATTTCAGGTTGCGTTCGTCCCGATCGTAGAACACATGATGCAAACGTCCGGCGGAGTCGTAGGCGATGTCGTTGAACGTGCCGCGCGACTGCGCCTGGGTGTTTAGCCGCTGCACCGCCGGCGGGGAGAAGGTGATATTGGTCCCGTTGACGTTCAGCACCGCCGACTGTCCGAAGCCGCTCGGAACGGTCACCCACGACGCGTTCGATGTCGCGCTGGCGGCGCTGCCGGAGTGCGCGGTGACGAGCGTCGCGAAGACGGCATACGTCGTATTAAGCTGCTGCACGTAGTACCGCGTCGCGCTATCCACGTGATTCGGCGGCGGATCGCTCGTGGTAAACGCGCTGGTGATGTTCGCGCCGGCGGTCTGTCCGGGCCGCAAGAGCGACTGGATGCGCACATTGCCCAGCCCGTCGATGTTCTGCGTGAATATCAGTCCCGCACCGAGATTTCGCGAGGTGTTTCGGTTTTCGACTGTGAAGCTTTGTTCCCAGTTGCGGGCCTGGGTCGCTTCGACGAAATCGACCACCACCATCGTGTTGTTGCCGTCGTACCACATCGCGCGGCTGACGAATGGCGTGCCGGGGAGGTGGAAATAGCCCTGGTGCCCGGCGCTGATCATCGATCCGCCGGCGACAGAGGTGATGCCGCTGGTGAAGATGGCGTTGCTGTTCTCCAGCGCCCCGTGATTGGTGTCGGCGACGCCGATGGTGTTATGCGCCTTGGTGCTTTCGACGATTGCGCGGTTCGGGTCGGACGGGTCGTACACATACGCCCCCGGGTCCGCGATCAGCGGCCGGCCGTAGCCGAAGAACTCGAAGTTCAGCAGGTCGTAGTGCCCGTGAATGCCGCCCTTCGGGCCGGCCTTGAAGTTGATCTGCCGGGCGTTGACGTCATTACCCGAGCGTAGGATGTAATTGCCGCTGGCGTCGAGTTCGTAAGTGTCGCCGCGCGTGCCCAGCGCCGGCAAAGCGGGGTTGCCGAGATACGGATTGACCGCCGCCGTGCCCAGGACGTATGCGTCGCGGGCGCGCGGCTTCGCCTCCGGCCATTTGGTCTCGCCGAGCACCACCGCAGCCTTCAAAAACAGCGTCGAGGCGTTGATGCGGTACGTATCCCCCAGCGCCGGACGATTGCCATTCGGCGATAGCTGCTGCCACAGCGCATCGACCGCGTTTTCCAGCGTCGCCAGCTTGCCGGCGTCCCACGCGTTGCCGTTGATCGCGTCGAGCTTGCGCGCCTCGACCAGATCGTCGATCGCCAGCACCGCATACCCCGGCGACTGCTCGCGATGCGAGCCGTCGGAATAAAACTGTCCGTCGATCGAGCTGTAAACGGTCGATCGCCCCCGCGCTTCCCACGACGCCCCGGTGTTCAGTTCCGGAAACAGATCACCCAGGTACAAAAGCGATCGGCCGATCGAGATCGTGCGGTTGTTGCTGAAATCGGTGAGTGACGCCGAAACCGTGTTCAGCACGTCGCCTTGCTGCATGAGCTTGTAAAGCATCAGCGAGTTGGCGCTGCCGGTCCACACGCCGGAGCCCAATATGCTGTGGTACGCCATCAGCCAGTTCTCAACCCGTAGCGATACGTCGAATCCGTACGACGCGTACTGGTTGGTGTTGGCCGGGAGCGTAAACGCCTGGTTCTCGCTCGACCAGTCTGCCAGTTCGTAGAGCAGTTCGGTCGAGTACTTCGAATCGCCTTGGTACAGGTACGACTGCGCCAGATCGACCCACCATTCCTGACGGTTAAGGGCGCTAAGGAATTCAGGATTGTCCGATTTGGTCGCGTCCGACCAGTTGATGTTCGCCGGCAGGTTGATGGTGTAGCTGCCGACGGAGCTTTGCTCGGGAAACAGCCGGTCGTCGGTGACGGCGTCGGCTTTATCAAGCTGCGACGTCACCGACAGGTTCGTTTCAGCGTAGTTGGCGATGGTCTGGGCGTTCCCGGGCGCGAAGAAATACGACGCCGTGCCGCGCGCACGCATGTAGTTCAGCAACGTGGTATCGAACCCGCCCACGTCATTGGCGACCAGCGACGCGTTGAGCGAGTTATATGTACCGGCCGAGATCATCGTCAGGCGCGATAGAAGGGCCTGACGCTCGGTTTTATCAAAAACCGCCCCCAGCGTGTCCGGCCGCGGGGTGCCGGGGGTTTGGGCGAAGAGGACGCGGTCTTCCAACGGTTCAAAAGCGGCACGGTACGACATCAGGCTGGACCCTCGATTGGACAGAGATACTCGAAACTATCGGTATCCGGCAGACTCCGGGTCCATAAAAGACGCCGCGAAAGAAGAATTCCTGCGATTTCAGTTTCGTGCTCGTCGCGGCTACCATTTCGACATGCCAAAACTGACTATCGAAGGAATCGGAACCATTGACGTTCCTGAGGGCAAGCGACTGATCAACGCGATCATCGACGACGCCAAGGCCGACCAGCACTACTCCTGCGGCGGCAACGCCAAGTGTACGACCTGCCGAGTGCAGTTCATCGCAGGCGAACCCACGAAGATCACCCAAGCCGAAAAAGACCTGCTTAACGGATCGGGCCTCGACAAAGAGCCCGATGTGCGGCTGAGCTGCCAGATCGCATGTGAACAGGATATGTCGATCAAGGTGATCTTCCCAAGACCGCCGCTGAAAACGCCGAATCACCCCGCCGACGAGATCATGCCGACCCCGGTGTGGACCACGAAGTGACGCATTGTCCCCTCTCCCATGTACGCATGGGAGAGGGCTAGGATGAGGGCGCTTCGATCGACGCAAGGCACGCCCTCACCCCAACCCGCGAGTCGGGACTTCTCCCGCGAGTAGTCGGGAGAGGGAGCCATACCCTGAGGAAACAGAACATCATGATCGATAAAGCAGTGATTCTCGCCCGCGGTCTGGGAACGCGGATGCGAAAGCAGGAAGAGGGTGCCCCGCTCGACGAGGCCACCGCGAAGATCGCCGCCACCGGCGTCAAGGCGATGATCCCCACGCTGGGCCGGCCGTTCCTGGATTTTGTGCTGTCGATGCTCGCCGACGCCGGCTTCCGCAAGGCGTGCCTGGTCAT
>JBBQQZ010000221.1:0-6645 GCA_038215325.1 Tepidisphaerales bacterium
CTCACCCATGTTCGCCAGACGCTGGTGTGCATCGCGGGGGTGTTGATTAGCGTGACGATGTTCATCGCGATGACGTCGATGATGCAGGGGTTTACCGACAAGTTCATCATCGAGACGGTGGAGTCGTCCGGGCACATCATCATCCACGACGAGCCGCGGCAGTCGGAGACGCCGATTTTGGAGATGCACTACCCGGATGGGGGCGTATTGTCGCTGGACGGGCCGAAGCCGCGCGACACGATCCGGAAGATCAAGAACCCGACCGGGCTGATGATGCAGCTCCAGCAGATGCCCGGCATCACGGCGGCGGCGCCGGTGGTGTCGGGGGATGCGATCTGCACCTACGGCACGAAGACCGCAACCGCGTCGATCATCGGAATCGATCCAAAGCTGCATCTGAAGGTGACGACGATCGGCAAGGACGTAACGCAGGGGAGTTTCGATCGGCTGGAAACGTCTGCCGACGGGATCGTGATGGGGTGGGGGCTGGCGTCGGTGCTCGGGGCGCAGCTTGACGACAACATCACCCTCGCATCCCCCACCGGCGGGCGCGCGACGGCGAAGCTGGTGGGGATTTTTCAGACGGGCGTAACGCCCGTCGATTACAGCCGCGCGTACATGCTGCAAACCAGCGCCCAGACGCTGCTGGACAAGAAAAACATCATCAACGAAATCGTCCTCCGTACCAACGACTACACCGCAGCGCGGGAGTTTGCGGTGCAGATCGAAAGTCTTTGCGGCTACAAGACCGAAAGCTGGCAGGAGGCGAACGCGAACTTCCTGAAGATCTTCCGGATCCAGCAGATCATCACGTACGTGATCACCGGTTCGCTGATGGTGGTGGCGGCGTTCGGGGTGTTGAACATTCTGATCATGGCGGTGCTGGAGCGCGTGAACGACATCGCGATCCTGAAAAGCTTCGGGCTGTCGCGCAACGATATCACGCGCATTTACGTGGTGCAGGGGTTCGTGATCGGGCTGATCGGTTCGTCGGTGGGGCTGTTGTGCGGGAAGCTGCTGGTGGAGGTGTTGCGGAAGATTCCGATCCAGATGGAAGGCCTGGTGAAGGCCGACGGATTGCTGATGAGCGAGCATCGCAGCGACTACGTGGCGGCGTTTGTGGCGAGCATGGTCGTGGTGATGATCGCTTCGGTCTTCCCGGCGCGGCGGGCGGCGAAGTACGACCCGGTGGAGGTGATTCGTGGGGCACACTGAACCGCTCCCCGTTTCGCGGCGGCCCGAAGGGCCGAATGGAGCGCCTCTACTACAAGCCGAGAACCTGCACCGCTATCTCGGATCGGGCGAAACGCAGACGCACATCCTCAAGGGCGTGAATCTGACGATCGATCGCGGCGAATACGTGTCGATCGTCGGGCAATCGGGTTCGGGCAAATCGACGCTGCTCTATTTGCTTGGCGGGCTGGATCGGCCGTCGATGCCGGAGGAGGGGTCGCGGGTGTTGATCGAGGGACAGGATACGTCGCTGTTGGACGAGACGGCGTTGGCGTCGCTGCGGAATGAGAAGGTGGGGTTCGTGTTTCAGTTTCACTACCTGCTGAAGGAGTTCACGGCGCAGGAAAACGTGGCGCTGCCGATTTTCCGGGCTGGGAAGCTAAGCCGCAAGGCGGCGATGGAGCGGGCGGCGATGCTGCTGGATCGGCTTGGGCTTTCATCCAAGTGCAAGCGGCGCGCCAATCGCCTGTCGGGAGGCGAGCAGCAGCGGGTGGCGGTCGCGCGGGCGCTGGCGAACGAGCCGGCGGTGCTGCTGGCGGATGAACCGACCGGCAATCTGGATCGCAAGAACAGCGAAACCGTCGCCCAGATCTTCCAAGAACTCGCGGCCGGGGGGCAGACGATCGTGTTTGTCACGCACGACACCCATCTCGCCGAACGCGCACCGCGGCGAATCACCATGGAAGACGGGGATATCGTCGCGGATACACGCGAATGACTCCCTCTCGCGTGAATACACGGGAGAGGGGACCGGAATCACTCTACCAGCAGCAGTAGATCCAGCGGGCCGTCGTTGTCGACTTCCATGGTCTTGCCGTTGATCGTGTGTTGCTCGATGACGTCGCCGGTGACGGGGCTGATCCAGGTGCAGCGGGTGGGGGCGACGAGGGTGCTGAGGTCGAATTCGTACGATCCGGTGCAGGGCAGGTAGATGAACGCGAAGCGGCCGTCACTGGCGCGGCCGGCGATGGGCATCTCGGCGGGGGACAGGTCGCCTGCGCCGATCGTCATCGCGGCGGCTTCGATCCGCGCGGGCAGGCCGATCTGCTGCATCCACTGTTTAACGTGACGCACCTGCTGCGCGCCGGGAAGCTCGATCGCCTCGCGCCAGCACGTGCGGGCAAAATTCTTCGGCGGTGTGACGCCCGGCTCGTAGCATTGCCAGATGTCGTGACACCCGTACGTGTACCCGCACGCGCCCGAGAGCGCCGATCGCCAGGCGGTTTTGCGGACGTCGTGCTGCGTGAACCAGTACCCCGTCGGCGCCCAGCGGCCGCCGCGGGTGGACATGACGGGGTGGTTTTCGTAGTTCGGTTCGCCGTCCATCACGGGACGCGTCGGAGACAGCGCCCGGTCGTGCGAGATCATCTCCCAGTTGGCGTTGTCCAAGCCGGTGTGTCCCGACTGGAGCATGTGAAAATCCAGCCACGCTTCGTCCTGCACCCAGTTCGAGCTGCTCGTTCCGCCGGCGGGGTGGAAGGTGATCAGTTGCGACTGCCCGACCACCGACCGAATCCCCTCGGCCATGTTGCGGACGATCTGGCGGTGCTCGTCCGTATCCAGCGCGCGGTCGCCGCCCATCGTCCAGATGATGGCGCGATCCTTGTACCGCTGGGCGATCCACGCGCCATACGCGCCGGCGTTGGCGGGAGTGAAGATTTCCGGGCCGATGCCCCATTTCTTGTTGAACTTGTCGCCCCAGGTGGGCAGCAGCGCGGTGTAAAGCCCCGCCTCTTCCGCCAGCGCAATCACGCGGTCGATATGCAGCCAATATTCCTCGACCGGCCTGGCGGGGTCCAGATCGACGAAGGGCAGGTGGTTGTAGCGGTTGGCTGTTTGCAGGCCGTCCTCTTCGGAGTGCGCGACGACCTGGTAGGCGTTGAAGCTCTGTGCGGCGCGCGTCTGGAAATAGAGATCACATTCTTGATAGGTCATCCGCTGGAACATGCACCAGACGGTGTCGGCGAGATAGAAAAACGGGGTGCCGGTTTCGGTTTCGAGGATTCGGGAGTCGGAACTGACACGGAGTTTTGGGAGCTTCATGGGACGGTCCACGCTAACGTATTGGGCGCAAAAGAAAACCCCGGCCAAGGGCCGGGGTTTGGGGGTTAGTGGAGTGGAGGGTGGCGACTATTCGCGGTCGTCACGCTTGGGGGCGCGACGGGCCGGACCACCACGGCGCGGCGGGCTGGCGGCGGCGTCGCCGCCTTCGCTATCGCCTTCGGGGGCGTCGGCGTCAGCGGGGGCGTCGTCGCTGACGGGTTCACGCGCCGGCGGGGCGTCGTCGCGGCGCGGGCCGCGATCATCCCGACGCGGGCCACGATCTGCGCCACGATCTGGGCCACGATCGCCACCACGATCCGGGCCACGGTCGTCACGGCGCGGACCGCGATCACCACCACGGTCGCCGCCACGATCATCGCGCTGCGGGCGTTCCGGACGCGGACGCTCCGGGTCCTTCTCGCCCAGTTCCTGCATCGCGGCCTTGCGGCTGAGCTTGATACGGCCCTGGTCGTCGACCAGCAGAACCTTGACCTTGATCTCGTCGCCCATCTTCACCACGTCATCGACGCGGCCGACGAACTGATCGGACAATTCGCTGACGTGACACAGACCGTCGGTTTCCGGAGCGATCTCGACGAACGCACCGAATTCCTTGATCGAGACCACGCGGCCGTCGTAAATCCGCCCGACCTGCACGCTCTGCGTCATGGCCTCGACGATACCCTTGCAGCGCTCGGCGCCGGCGGCGTCGGTCGAGCTGATGAACACCGTGCCATCGTCCTCGATGTCGATGTTGCAGCCGGTGTCGGCCTGGAGGGCCTTGATGTTCTTGCCGCCCGGGCCGATCAGCTTGCCGATCTTTTCCGGGTCGATCTTCACGGTCAGCAGGCGCGGGGCCCAGTGGCTGATTTCCTTGCGCGGCGCGGGCAAGGTCTTGGCCATGATGTCCAAAATCTTGTAGCGGGCGTCGCGGGCGCGGTGCAGCGTCTCGCGGATGATCGCGTGGCTGATGCCTTCGATCTTGATATCGAGCTGGATCGCGGTGACGCCTTCGCGTGTACCGCAGACCTTGAAGTCCATATCGCCGAAGTGATCTTCCTCACCGAGGATGTCGGTCAGAAGCTTGTAGTTGTCGCCTTCCTTGACGAGGCCGACCGAGATACCGGCGACCATTGCGCGGATCGGAACGCCGGCGTCCATGAGCGCCATGCAGCCGCCGCAGGTGGAAGCCATCGACGACGAACCATTCGATTCAAGGATGTCGGAGATGACTTTGACGGTGTAGGGGAATTCAGCGACGGTCGGCAGCACCGCGATGAGCGAGCGTTCGGCGAGGGCACCGTGGCCGATTTCGCGACGACCCGGGCCGCGGATCGGGCGAACTTCGCCGACCGAGAAGCTCGGGAAGTTGTAGTGCAGCATGAACTTCTGGCTGTATTCATCGTGCAGGCCGTCGACCATCTGCTCGTCGCCGCTGGTGCCAAGGACGACGGTACACATCGACTGGGTTTCGCCGCGCGTGAACACGGCCGAGCCGTGGACGCGGGGGAGGACGTCGACTTCGGCGGTGATCGGACGCAGGTCTTCAAACGACCGGCCGTCCGGACGCACGCCGGCGAGGATCGCGGCGCGGGTGGCTTCTTCTTCAACGACCGCAAACGCCGCGCGGAGCTTGGCGGCTTCGGTCTTCTGCGACATGATCGACAGGTACGACGCGTTCGGGTCGGTGACGGCGGGTGCCAGTTCGTTCAGCAGCTCGGCCTTGATCTGGTCGACCTTTTCGCCGCGGTCGTGCTTGCCGGGCAGGCCCTTGACCGTGCGGATCTTGTCTGCCACGCGGGCGCGGACGCCGTCCAGCAGACCCGCCTCGGGGGCCTTGATGTCGCCGACTTTTTCCTTGCCGACCTTCTTCTGAAGTTCTTCGATCATGCCGGCGATCTCGACGATCGCCTTATGGGCGACCTCGATCGCGTCGGCGATGTCGTCTTCGGGCACAATGTGTGCGCCGACTTCGATCATGTTGACGAAGTTCTTGGTGCCCGACACGACGACTTCATAGTCGCTGGCGTCGGTTTCTTCGACGGTCGGGAACAGGATCACCTTGCCATCGATGCGGCCGACCTTGGCGTGGGCGGTGGGGGTGATGAAGGGGATGTCGGAGATCGCCACGCACGCGCTGGCGGCGATGCCAGCGAGCATGTCGGTGTCGTTTTCTTTATCGAACGAAAGGACGTTCAACTGGATCTGCACTTCGTCCATGAACCCGTAGGGGAACAAGGGGCGCAGCGGGCGATCGATCAGGCGGCTGATGAGCACCTCGCGGGTGGTCGGGCGGCCTTCACGCTTCATGAACCCGCCGGGGAACTTGCCGGCGGCGGCGCGGCGCTCGCGGTAGTCGACCTGGAGCGGGAAGAAATCGATGCCTTCACGCGGCTTGGCGCGGACGACGGCACCGAAAACGATGGTGTCGCCGAACTGGACGGTCACCGATCCATCGGCCAATTTGGCGTAGGAACCGGTCGAGATGGTGAGCGTGCGCCCGCCGATCTCACGAGAGACGGAATGCTTCTGCATGGGATTTCCTATGACGCCCGAATCAAGACGAGGGAAGATGAGTGCCTCGGGTGGGCCGGTAGAGGTTTGAATGCCGAATGGTGAATGCCCCCGAAACAGAGGGGGCCATCAGCATTAGGCACTCGTCTCACTCGGGCGAACCCGCACTCACAACGATCCGCTTCCTCACTCGCACCCCGCCGGGCGTATGGCGGGATTCTTTACGGTCATTGAACAGCGAAGGACACGAAAACATTCGTGTCCTTCGCGATTCAGCTTGTTTTACTTACGCAGGCCGAGCTTGGTGATCGTTGCCTGGTAGCGGCTGCGATCCTCGCGCATCAGGTACTTCAGCAGCGAGTTACGGTTGCCGACCATCTTCAGCAGGCCGCGGCGGGACGAGAAGTCCTTTTTGTGGCCTTTCAGATGCTCGGTCAACTCGTTGATCCGCTTGGTCAATAGCGCGATCTGCACTTCCGGCGAACCCGTGTCCTTCTCATGAACGCGGTAGTCGGCGACGATCTGGTTCTTCTTCTCGGGGGCTAACGGCATTACAAAACTCCTAAGTCACCAGTCCACCAGCAGTTAGGAAACACTCCCGACGCCGGCAAACGGTCCAGTACGGGCAATAGTCCGCACGTTTGAGCCCCTACGATACGGGCGACCTTGACTTCATGCAAGAAGGTCTCGCATGTGAACGCGGCGAGGGACCGGCACCGGACCAATGACCCAGATATGCCCTGTGGGGCCTCATGGGCGACTTCAGACACCCGGCCTACAAACGGTTATGTTGGCCCGGGGGTCTGCAGATGCCGATGAAACGGCGTCGCCGCTGCATCACGGCGCTGAGCGACC
>JBBQQZ010000222.1:0-6632 GCA_038215325.1 Tepidisphaerales bacterium
CCACGTTCGCCTCCTCGATCGTCCGGGCACCGGCCAGTCGAAGCTCATTCACCAACCGGTCCTGGGCCGTACCCCAAAGACGCTCGACCCGGCCCTTCGCCTGCGGAGAACCCGCAAGGATCAACTCCACACCCAACTCCCCCCAACGCCCGCGAAAACTGCGTCTGAACGCTCCGTTTCTCGTCATAACCCGAAACCTTCTCCTCGGCCCGGAAGATGCCGTGACGGTCGCTGTACCAACTCACCGGACGACCGAACTGCCTCACCCAACGACCCAGAACGTCCATATACGCCGCCGTCGTCTCGGCCTCAAAGAATCGAAGCACGACACGGCTCGTCGCGTCATCGATTATCCCCACCAGCGTCAACGACGGACCCCGGTCCTCCAACCAGGCGTGCGAACTGGCGTCCGCCTGAACCATCTCACCAAAACACGTTCGACGCACACGACGCTGACGGTGCGTCTCCCGACGACGCGTACGCGCCCACAACCCCGCCGCCAGCAGCCAACCCCGCAGCGACTCGACGCCCACAACAAGACCGTCAAGCTCCGCCAGCTTCTCGGACACGAACGTCGGAGGCAGCTTCGCATAACGCGTCCGACACAAGTCCAGCACACGATCACGAAAAGCGTCCGAATGACGGTGGTTCGACGCCCGACCCCGAAGCCGGTGAACCACACCCCCGTCCCCCTCCGATTCCAGCCGACAAAGCAGCCGACGGACCTGACGATCCGTCCGACCGATCAGACGACCCGCCTCCGACTGGGTCAGCTCGCCCGCACGAACCCTGGCCATCACATGCAACACGTCACGTTCCCGTTGGGACATCGAAATCCGGTTTTTCTCCATCCACACAGTTGACCACGCCCCGCCCAAAACCGGACATTTCTACTTGGCTAAGACCGGACATTACAACTTGGGTACGACACGTGGCGTGGCGACATTGTCCGGGCCCGGCGGATCGCATATCTTGCCCGGTTTTCCGGGAGTGCGATGTCTGAGCTGGTTCGCGTCAAGCGTGCGTTGATTTCCGTTTCCGACAAAAGCGGTCTGAAGGAATTCGCGACGGCGCTCCAGAATGAGTTTGGCGTCGAGCTACTGAGCACTGGCGGGACGGCGAAGTTCCTGCGGGATGCGGGGTTGCGCGTCGTCGACGTGAGCGATTTCACCGGCTTCCCCGAAATGATGGACGGCCGGGTGAAGACGCTGCACCCGAAAATCCACGGCGGGCTGCTGGCGCTTCGCGACAACGCCGAACACGTCAAGGCGATGAACGACCACGACATCAAGCCGATCGATCTGGTCATTATCAACCTCTACCCGTTCAAACAGACGATCGAAAAGCCCGGCGTCACGTTCGAAGAAGCCATCGAAAACATCGACATCGGCGGGCCCGGCATGGTGCGCTCGGCGTCGAAAAATCACCGTTTCGTCACCGTCGTCACCGCGCCCGAGCAATATGAAAAAGTGCTCGGCGATCTGCGTGAACATAAAGGCAGCACTTGCGGCGAGCACCGGCTGAAGCTGGCGCAGAAGGCGTTTCAGCACACGCACGAGTACGACGGGATGATCGCGGCGTACCTGGCGAAACAGGTGGGTTCGAGCGAGGAGTTGCCGGAGAAGCTGTCGCTGCAATTGACGAAAAAGCAGACGCTCCGCTACGGCGAAAACCCGCACCAGAAGGCGGCGCTTTACGTCAGTGACCAGACGCCGGCCGAGGCGTCGGTGGCGTTTGCGACGCAGTTGCACGGCAAGGAACTCAGCTACATCAACCTGCTGGATGCGGATGCGGCGCTGAACGCGGTGAAAGATCTGGACCAGCCGGCAGCGTGTGTGGTGAAACACGCGACGCCTTGCGGATACGCCACGGGCGCGGATATCGCTCAGGCGTTTGCGGGAGCGTACGCATCCGATCCGGTCGCCGCGTTCGGCGGGATCGTGGCGCTGAACCGCAGCGTAGATCATGCGACGGCGCAGCAGATCGTCGAAGGACAGAAGTTCCTCGAAGTGATCGTCGCGCCGGGATACGACGCCGACGCACTGGAACTGCTCAAAGCGCGTTGGAAGAACTGCCGGCTGCTGGATAGTAGCACGGGCGTCCCGCCCGCGGGCCACGGGCGAGACGTTCGTGCTACGGAGTTCGCCATGCACAAAATCATCGGCGGATATCTGATCCAGGAATCGGACCGAGTTCGGCTGGCGGATAGCGAGATGAAGGTCGTTTCGACGCGCCAGCCGTCGGCGCAGGAACTGAGCGATCTGAAGCTGGCGTGGGTGGCGGTCAAGCACATCAAGAGCAACGCGATCGTCATAGCGAAAAACCTCGCCACCGTCGGTATCGGCGGCGGGCAGGTTGACCGGGTGGGGGCGGCGAGGATCGCGATCGGAAAGGCGTTGGATCGCGCCAACGGCGCGGTGGTCGCGAGCGACGCGTTCTTCCCGTTCTCCGACGGCCCGAAACTGCTTCTCGACGCTGGCGTGACGGCCATCATCCAGCCGGGTGGAAGCGTGCGCGATCAGGAAACGATCGACCTGGTGAACGAACGCGGCGCCGCGATGATCTTCACGGGGCGCAGGCATTTCAGGCATTGATCTGTATTCAGGGCCACGGATGTAAACCCGTGCGTTCGGTCGTTCGGAAGGCGAAGGGGCTTCCGCCCGTGGCTTCCAGAAAGCGCATATGACCCACAACATTCTAATCATCACCGGCGGGCAGATTCCGTATCATAAGTACCCGGAATCGGCGAAGGTTCTTGCCGAGGCGCTCAGGAGCACGGGGATGACCGTCACCACCACGCAAGATGCGATCGCCGCGAAGGATCTGGCGGCGTGCGATGCGCTGGTGCTCTTCACGGATGGCGACTACTTCGACGACGTTGAGCTCGAATCGATCATCGGGTTCGTCGAAGGCGGCAAGGGCCTCATCTCGATCCACACCGCCGCGGGGACGAACAAGGCGCATGTGGGATTCGGCAAACTGATCGGCAGCCGGATTAACGGCGGGGTGATTGAAGCGCACGATGTGATCGTGGAGAACGACACGCACGCGATCACCAAAGACGTCAAGCCGTTCCGGCTCGACGACGAGATCCACGATTTGGAACCACAGACCGACTATCAGACGCTGCTGAGCGCGCTGATGAAGGGCAAGAAACAGCCGCTGGCGTACGTGAAATCCGCTGGAAAGGGCAAGGTCGTCCATTTCGCGACCGGCCACTCGCTCACGGGACTGACGCAGCCGGACTGGCAGAAAATCTTCGTCCGTGCGGTTGAGTTCGTTTGCGGAATTTGATGAACGCCAAGACGCCAACGAGACAAGAATTGAAGACAAAAGACTGAACCGCAGATTGCGCAGATCACGCAGATCAGACGAATGTCACTTTCTGAATCTGCGTCAGCTGCGCAATCTGCGGTTCTCTTCTTCTTGGCGCTCTTGGCGACTTGGCGTTCATTCATCCAATACGCAGTGCTGCGCCGACTTCGCCAGCGAGTTTTGCGTTGCACGCGAACAGGTCGCCGCCGTGGATGGTGCGGGCGCCTTTCCATGAGGTGCATACGCCGCCGGCTTCTTCGATGACGGGGATGAGGGCGCAGACGTCCCAGGGGCTCATTTTCGCGTCGATCATGATTTCAGCGCGGCCGGTGGCGACGAGGAGGTAGCCGTAGGCGTCGCCCCAGGTGCGGGCGTATTTGCAGCGTTTTGCCAGGTCGGGGAATGCGTCGGATCGATCGATTGCCATGAAGGCGTCGCTCGTGCATACCAGCGACCGCGACAAATCGCTCACGTCCGATACGCGGCAGGGCTTGCCGTTCCAGGTACACCCGTGCCCGCGCGCGGCCGCGACGATTTCACCGAGCGCCGGCGCATAGATCACGCCGATCGCCGGTTCGTTCTTGATCTGTAGACCGACCAGCGTGGTGAAGAGCGGCACGCCGTGGATGAACGACTTCGTGCCGTCGATCGGATCGATCACCCACTGGTAATCCGGATCGCCTTCGACCGTGCCGTGTTCTTCGCCGAGGATCGAGTGGGTGGGAAATTGCTTGAGAATGTAGTCTCGGACGATCAACTCCGCTTCGCGATCGGCGCGCGTGACCGGCGACTGATCTGACTTCAGTTCGACGGCTACGCCCTGGTTGAAATACTTCAGCGTGTGTTGGCCGGCCTGGGTGGCGGCTTCGACTGCGACGGCGAGCAGGGTTTCGTAACTTGGGTCGGGCATGGTGCTGCGAGCGTACGGCGCGGCGTGGCGGGCATCAAATGCGCGTGATGACGTCGTTCGGATCGAACCGCACTTTTGGCAGGCCGGCGTACTTGTCGTCGGCGGCGCGGTAGCCGGCGCAGCAGGCGACGACGGTGGCGTAGCCCTGCGTATCGAGCCCGAGCAGTTCGTCGAATTTCGCGGGAATGATTCCCTCCATCGGGCACGTGTCCACGCCCAGCATCGCGGCGGCGGTCATGAAGGCGCCTAGTGCGATGTACACCTGTCGCGCCGCCCACTCCGTCTGGCGGGCTTCGGACAGCGAACCCACATACCCGACGGTTGCGTTTCGAAATCGTTCGAGCGATTCCCGATCGGTCGCGCGAATTTCCACCACGCGGTCGATGTGCTTGTCGACGTGGGATGCGTCGATCTGTTTGCGGATCGCGAACGCCACCACGTGCGAAGCGTCGGCGACCTGTTTTTGCCCGAACGAGCACGCGACGAGCTGCTTGCGCGTTTCCGGGTTCGTCACCACCGCAAACCGCCACGGCTGAAGCCCGAAACTGCTGGGCGTCAGCACCAGCGCACGCTCCAGCGCCCCCCACGTGTCGGCAGGGATCGGGCGCGTGGGGTCGAACTTTTGCGTCGCGTAACGCCAGGTCAACTGCTTCATCAGGTGCTGATCGATGCTTGTCATGCTGAACCTATCTTATACACGCTGCGCGGGGTTGGTTCTCATATCAGTCAACTTCGATACTGATATGATAACCATCCGGCGGTGCGCTTAGAGCTGGGTCGCTTCTTCCAACTGGGTCAGGTTGTATTCGAGGATTTCGAGGTAGGTTCCGTGCTGCTCGTATTTCGTCAGGCCCAGCGCATCGAGTCGGAAGACGCGCAGGCCGGTGCGTGCTTCGATGTCTGCCACCGCGCCGCCGGGGGTGTCGAAGGGGAGGAGCAGGGCGCGGATGTTTTCGTCGCGTGCCTTGGCGCGGATGTTGCGGAAATCGGCGTCGGTGAGCCGGAGGGGGACGCATTCGAGGAGGGAGGTACGGATGCCGAAGCGATCCAGAAGTGGGTCGAACGTGCGATCCAGCACCATCATGCGTCCGCGGCCGAAGACCGAGTTGGGGTGCGCTTTCAGGATCGTGTCGATACGCTGCGTGTACTGCATTGCCTGCTGTCGGAAGAACTCGGATTGCCGCGGCATGCGCGCCACCAGTTGGTCGGCGATCGCGGGGACGGCCTCGCGGACGATGACGGGGTCCATCCAAAGCACGCCGGTGGTGGGCGCGGTCTGTGAGATTCGCAATCCGTCGAGTGCGACGACGCGCTGCGTCTCTTCGAGTGCAAAGATTGCCGGCTGCGCCCAGCTTTCGGATCGCTGCCCGCCGACCACCAGCAGATCGACGCCGGTCATTCGGTCCCGGTTGGCCGCCGTGAGGGGGTAGCCACCGATGGGGTCGCCGAGGTCGAGGATCCAGTCGACGCGGACGAAATCCCCGCCGATCTCTCGCACGACATCGGCGAGCGGGAAGACGGTGGCGCAGACGACGACGCGCGGCGCCTGCATCGTCGTCGGCCCGGCCAGCGGTTCGCAGGCGAGCAGGAGCAGCGGGAGCAAAATCGCCAAGCGTCGCACGCACGCACTATAGTGCTCCCCGGCGCGTCGCCCAAACGCAAGATGCGCCAATTGCAGTGAAGCCGAACCACGGGCGGGTGTTCTTGCGTCTGCGGGCGCGAACGGATCCAAACGCGGCGGCTCACGCCCACGGGTTCAACGCTTTCGTTTCGCGCCCCGGATCGGCGGGGCGGTCAGGGGATCGTCCGGCCAACTGTGTTTCGGGTATTGGGCACGCAGATCCTTCCGAACCTGCGCGTACGTGTTTTTCCAGAAGCTCCCCAGGTCTTGCGTCACCTGCACCGGCCGATAGTTCGGGCCCAGTAGGTGCAGCAGCACCGCCACGCGTCCGTTTGCGATCATGGGCGTCTCCGCCAACCCGAACAGCTCCTGAAGCCGCACCGCCAGCACAGGCGGCTGGGACGGGTCGGCGTTGTACGCCAGCTTGATCTGCGATCCGGTCGGCACTTCGATCGCTTCGGGCGCGTGTTCATCGAGCAAGCGATCCAACGGATAGACCAACCGATGCCGAATGGTGTCGTAGAGCGCGTGCAGCACCTGCTGCTTCGAGATTTTTCCTGCCGCCGCGTCGACGAGGGTTTCGCTCCAGTCGTCGAAACTCGGAAACCCTTTATCCGGCATCTGCTTCGCCAGGAACCGGATTCGCGACACCAGCGCCGACATCCGCTCGTCCTGCGCGACGACCGCGTTGATTTCATTCTTGAGCGCCCGTGCCAGCGCCGCGCCCGCGTCGTCGCGATCCACGTTCGATGAATCGACCTCCTCCCGCAGCACCAAATCCAGATA
>JBBQQZ010000223.1:0-6624 GCA_038215325.1 Tepidisphaerales bacterium
GCACTTCGCATCAGATGATCATTAGCACGCATTCCAACGTCTAATGCAAAATCATCCGGATTGAAGCTATTGAACAACTTGCCAGCAACCAGCCGCTTCAAATTATGCTCTTGCCCGCTGTCGTCTTTCTGCCGGAACCAAAACCGCCAAGTTGATTTTTTCTGTTCCACAATCGAGTAAGTTGTATTGTCAAGAAAACTCTGTCTCGTGTAGCCGTCGCTCGGATACGTCAGTTCCGTTTCCGGCTCGAACGCCTCTTTCCAGATGGCCGCTTCAATGCTGATGACATTGTTGACCAGTTTTCTGTTGGCCGGAGCTGAAAGCTCCGCAAGGCGCAATCCCTCGTACGTCACGAGATTTCCAAGGCTGTGTGCCATCACGTTCACTCGAGTCGCGTCTTGCCCACTCCAGTTTCGCACCGGACCGGTCAGAAAATCCCGGAATGCCGGAGCGGACTGGAATGCATTATACACGTTTGGATCGAACAGCGAACGATCGTCCGATGTCGGATTGATGTCATATTCGTCGCCCTGCCATGTATAGCCAACGAACGAACCGCGAAACCCGGTAAAGAACATCCGCTTGTACGTCTCGTCGAATACACCGGCAACCTTCTCCGAAGCCACGTTGTAGCCGTGAACAAAAATGAATACGTCACGATTATCCACTGGTTTGCTGTCCGATGACCGGAGCACTCCCGGGACGTCATTACCCGTGGGACGGGAACGGGGTCGGTTCTTGATCGTTTCGAGTGCCGACGTAACTGTTTACCGTCCCGATCACGAAGCCCGCGGATTCTGCGTGATTCTCGATGTCAGCGAGGAGGCGTTCCGTGCGGAACGCTTGTGGAAGGTACAGAAAATCAGCTTATTCTCCACGGTAAACAGTTACGTGCCGACCCCGCTCTCGTCGCCAAAAGCGTATAGAAAATGCCAGCCCGGCGATTTTGTCGCCGATTTTTGCGGGCGGCGACGCTATGAATTAGGGGTCGCTGGCGCGGTTTTGCGCGGGCGACGGGCTCTTTGGCAAGCGAAGAGAGGTTCAACGGAATCCCCGTGATTCCGGGCCGGAATGGCAGGGGATGGGGAATGTAGCACGCGTAAAGTGCGCGGTGCGGTGCGTGATCGATGAAGTCATGGCCGGGACTGAAGTTACGTGCGCCCGGGAGTGTGCGCTGAATGTAGCCTGCTACATTCGGGGTGCTGTAAATTCCGTCGGTGTTGTGTGATCGTGCGGATGGGAGGGATCGTTCAATCCGTGAACTCGAACGACTCGCGTCCCATCACGATCAGGCGTTTCTGGCCGATGTTGATGAGCAGTCCGATGCTCATGAAGCTGGCGATGAGGCTGCTGCCGCCGGAGCTGACGAAGGGGAGGGTGACGCCGGTGACGGGCATCAGTTTCATTGCGACCATGAGATTGATGAACGTTTGCGACGCCAGCATGGTGACGATCCCGATCGCGACCAGCCTTCCGAATGGTTCGCGCGTGCTGCCGGCGATTTCAAGGCCGACGAAGAAGATCGTCAGGTACGCCCCGATCACCACCACCGCGCCGATAAACCCGAACTGTTCGCCGATGAGCGAAAAAATCATGTCATTGCGTCGTTCGGGCACGATTTTGCCGACCGGGATTTCGCCCAGCCCCTTGCCGCTGAATCCGCCGGTGCCTTGCGCCATCAGTGCGTATCGCTGCTGGAAGCCGGTGTTCTCGAGCGTGTCGGGGTCGTCGCTGAACATCGCGTAGACCCGCTCGCGCTGGTAATCCTTCACCACACTGGGCAGGTGCTGAAACAGCGGCACGCCCTCCAATCCCGCCAGCCACAGGAATGGCATCACCGCCAGGCCCATGCCGACCACGCCGAACAGGTGCTTCATCTTCGCGCCGGCCACAAACAGCAGCGCGAACAGCGTTGGGATGAAGACCAGTGCCGTGCCGAGATCCGGCTGCTTCAGGATCAACAGGATCGGAAACGCCGCCAGCAGGAACGGCGGGACCAGTCCGGGCAGTGTGCGGTAGTTGGATCGGAAGCGCAGGTATCGCGCCATCACCATCACAAACGCCACCTTGATCAACTCCGACGGCTGGAGCGCGAACGGGCCGAAGTCGATCCAATTGAACGCGCCGTTCCGCGCCGTGACGCCGGGAACGGTGATCACGCTCCCGAGGATCGTGTAGAAGATTAGCGCCGCGCTGACGAGATAAAACGTCCCGGCGTACTTGCCGATGATGCGGTAGTCGACCGCCTGAAACCCCGCCATGCACGCGGTGGCGACCGCGAAGAAGATCAACTGCTTCTTCCCCGACGCCGGGTCGTCGACCCAGATCGTCAGCACGCCCAAACACGCCAACACCCCCACCGCCGCCAGCAGCGGCCAGTGTCGGGAGAGGGCGAGTTGGTGCAGCATCCTTGCCGGCATGTTGATGAGCCTCGACTATCCGTTCCAACGTCCTGTTTCGATCGACAACCGTCGTGCTTCCACGCGCGCCGAGTCATTCATCCTCAGAACTGCCACTGTGGCTCGGCCGACGGGCGTCCGCCCGTTAACCCGCGCCTCGCTCAGTTCGAAGTGCGCCTTCCAGTCGTCAACGCGGGGATTGAACAGTTGCACGACGTGAGCGGTGTTCGGATCGATGCCGGACAGATTCGTTCCCTTGCCATAGTTGCACGCAGCGCACGCAAGCGCCAGGTTTGCCAGATCATCGCCCCCACCGTGAACACGAGGCACGATGTGCTCGATGTGAAAGTGGTTCGGTGTCACCGACCGGGGAGAGTGGCAGTACTCACATCGGTCGCCGGCCCGTTGCGAAAGCACGGCCTTGATGGCTTGGGCGCGACTCCCCTTCACGCCGCTGAACCTGATTGCCGGAGAAGAAGCTCGGACTTCAGTTTGAGGATGGACAAACGCTCGCAGAGCAGGATGAACGCCCTCAATTCCGCATCCTCTTCGGATGTGAGCTTGCCGTCGTTCGCCTTGTCGCCGAGGTCGTCCATGCGTGCTTCCGTTTCGGGAGACAATTCCCAATCAGCAAACAACCGCGCAATTTCCGGCGACAATTTTCGCTCCAGCGGGGCGAGCAACTCGTCGACGAGTGGAGCAACATCAAAGGCCATGGGCAGCAGTATACCGCTGACAAGGCGGTTTCCATCACCCATTTTTTCCGCGCGGCATTCAGGCCTGGCCGCCATACGACCTCAGCGGCAGGACGATGGACCCGTCGGCGATCACGTCCACCGTGTCGCCTTTGGCGACAGGCCCATTCCGCGCCGGCCAATACGCCTGGCGGATTGTTCGGTCGCCGCCGGTTAGCGCCAGGCCGATCTGTTTCGACAATGGTGCCAGCGGCGATTGCCGGATCGAAGCCACGGTCGCGGTGGTGGGCGTGCCGGTCTTCAACACCTTGTTCACGCGAGATCGCTGCCACCATGTCGCCAGGAAACTCAGCAGCACCACCGGCACGAGCATCAGCGGGACCGTTAGCGATTGCATCAGCGGCGGCGGTTCGGTGCGCTCGGTCCAGACGGCCGGGTCGTTGGGATCGACGCGGATCTTCAGCACCTGCTTGAGCGCCACCACGCTGCCGCGTTTGCGATGCAGCAGTCGCTCTGACGCCATCGTCCTGCCGGACTTTGGGTCGGCGTATTCGAGCGTTACACGCACTTCCTCGTCGCGCGGCATCTGCCGCGTATCGGCGCCCAGGCCTACCACCGTCGCGTCGCGCGGCGTGCCGCTGGTGATCAGCCGCTGCTCCTGCGCGGCCTTGGAATAACTCACAACCCCCAGCGCCGTCGCCGCCACGAGCATGAGCAGCGTCACCGCCAGCCACGGACGGACGTTGACCTCCATCCAGGATCGGAGCGCGGCGCGGGGGAAATTGGGTTGGGCGTCGGAAGTGTTGGTCATGCATCCTCCGGTTAGCCGCGACGCTGAGCGGATCGCGAAGAGCGTTCTGCTTCGCGTCGCGGCTAACCCTATTTTGTCGGAAGGTATCCTTGCTCGAGGGCAGCTTCAAGGATGCGGTGGATGACCGTCCCCGCCGCCGTCCCACCGCCGCCGCCGTATTCGATCATCACCGCCACCGCGATCTTCGGGTCGTCCGCCGGTGCGAACGCGATCATCCAGGCGTGACTGGAGACCTTGCTCTCGGTCTCGCCGATCGCGCGATACCACGGTGCGACCGGGTTGGGCGCCGCGTGCGTGCCCAGTGCGATCTTGTCGAAAATCACGCGATCCTTCGCGTCCCTCATTAGTTCTCCCGAGGCCGATCGGCGTTCCACGGTCAGTCGCGCCGCCTGCGCCGAACCCGTTTTCGCGGCCACCGGAAATTCTGACATCTTCGCCGCCGTCCCGGTTCCAGCGCCGCCGGAGACGACGTTGGTCATGCCGCGCTTCACTTCGATCAGCGCCTCGCGATTAATGTGCAGATCGCGGCTTTCGGTCGCCGGGCCGTCTGCCAGCAGGGTCGGGCGCTTCCAGATTCCGCTTCGCGCGATCGTTGCTGCCACGTTCGCCATCTGGATCGGCGTCGCGGCGATCTGTCCCTGCCCGATCGCGCTGAACCACGACACCGTCCGCTCCTGCGACGCAGGTCCGTCAAAGGTATCGGGCAACAACCCGCTCGCCTCCGGCAACCCTAAGCCGGTGGGTTTTCCCAGACCAAACTTGCCGAACCACTCGCCGATCCCCTGCACGCCGAGCTTGTCGCCAAGCGTCTCGAAATAGACGTTGCACGATCGTTCCAGCGCGTCGGCGTACGTCAGAAACCCGGTCGGGTGCGGGTGCCTGGAGGGCACCTGGTGATGGCCGATCTTGAACAGGCTCATCGTCCAGCACCTTCCGAAGTCGGTGTACTTTTTTCCCCGGATCACCAGGTATCCGCTGCACTCGATCGTGTCCTGCGGGCCAATGATCCGTTCGCTGATCGCCGCTAACCCGATCAATGGTTTCACAGTCGATCCCGGCTCGAGCGCCGTCATCGTCGCGCGATTGGTGAACGGACGGTTGATGCGGTCCTTCACCAGCTTCGGGTACAGCTCATCGAACTTATTCAAGTCGAAGGTTGGGTACGACGCCAGCGCCCGCACCTGCCCGGACTTGATGTCGATCACCACCGCCGCGCCGGGCATGGCCAGGTCATCCACCGGGGCGTCGGCGTAGGCGGAGAACGGCACTTTCTTGAACGTCTCCTCGATCGACGCTTGTAGCACCACGTCGATGCTCGTCCGCACGTCCTTGCCCGGCTGGGCCTTGATCTCGCGCACCACCTCCCCCATCGATCCCGCGATCTTCACCCCGCGCGTCCCGCGCAGTTGATCTTCCAGCATCGCCTCCAGCCCGTCGCGCCCCGTGCGGTCGGAGGGGTGGTAATTCCGGAGTCGCTCCTCCAGCGTCTGCTGGCTGCGCGTTTCCTTGTCCACCATCTCCTTCTGATCCACCGCCCGCAGCGTGCCGATCGCGTGGCAGGCGATCGACTGGTACGGATACGCCCGCACGATGCCCGCCTGTAATTCCATCCCCGGGTACTTTTCGATCTCCCGCTCGAGCTGGTTCCGCACGGCGTAGTCCACATTGGGGAGGATCGTGTGCTTCTGCGTCTGCTCCGCCACCTGCACGTCAAATTTGTCGATATCGACGTTCTGCGACGAATCCCCCAGCAGCCACGAATACCACGCCCCGCCGGAGTTCTGGTCGTCGTCGCGCTTGGTGGCGCGTTCGTACTTGTTGAACCAGACGATCCTGCGCCGCGTTTCCACGAGCCGGATGATCTGCCGGCGTTGCTCGTCCATCTCCTCGACCGTCTGGCCGGAGAGTTTGGCGAGCGCGCGCCACATCGCTTCGATCTCGCGTTTCACCACTTCGATCTCGGCGTCGATCAGTTCGCCGCGCTTCGTGCGCGGGAGCTTGATGAAGTTTTCGTCGCGTTTCTTCAGCCGCTCACGGGAGAGATTTCGCGTCCACTTCGGTTCTGGTTCGAGCAGGATCGCGCGGTAGTCCACCGCCAAGTCGATGCACGGCACGTCCACCGCCAGTTCGCGTCCCTTCACGTCGAGAATCCGCCCGCGCGTGGTGGGGACGGTCGTCTGGTCCTCCATCGCGCTCTTGGCCTCTTCCTCCCAGTGCGCGCGGCCCATGACCTGCACGCCGAACGCGCGCACGATCAGCACCAAGGCCACGAAGGTCAGCAGCGCGAAGAGGGTTTTGAGTCGGCGTTCGAACATCCGTGTTCTGCCATCCGTGTTCTGCTCGGAAAACCCGGTTGTTATACTCTGGATAGGCTCGCCCGGGTGATGAAAAACCGCAAGCAAATCCCGAACCCCCCGAGTACCGCGAAGGGGTCGTCCCACGCAATGTAGTCCATGAAATGCTGGGAACCCTTGGAATTCACCGTGAGCTGTCCGCGCCTCCCCGACAGAATCGGTCGTACGCAATGTAGCGCGCTACATTCGCGCTGCACCCGATCTCACACCTCGAATCGTCCGCAACCCCCGGCCGGCCCATAAGCGTTAACTTAACGTGACGGCGATCCGGCCAGTCGGTATGTTGGCGATCATGGATACCATCGCAAGGAAGCGGATTCTCGACGTTGAGGCTGAGTGGGAGCTGGTCAAGGGACTATTGCCCC
>JBBQQZ010000224.1:0-6602 GCA_038215325.1 Tepidisphaerales bacterium
CCTACCTATGGTTTGAGAGCGGCGCATTCGTAGCACGGCCGTCTCGGCCGTGGACACGGGTGGGGACGGCGGTGCTACGGGTGAATGCGAGTCGACACCGCCGCCGCGCGGTGCTCTCTCCGTCTCTGCGTCTCTGCGGCCAATCCGCTCTCTCGCGGGGCGAGGACGCCCACGCCACGGGTTACGGCGCGACGCCCATTATGCCCGAATTTGTCACGCCTGCCTGAGATCCAGCGTGAAGGGGTACTCGCGGGTGATGCGTTCTTCGGGCAGTTTCATTATGCCCGGCGTGTGGCCGAAGGACATGAAGCGGCGGATGCGTCGCACGACCATGCCGCACGCGATGCCAATCAGAGTCGCTCTCAATCGTAGAACCAGCGGCACGAAGCGGGGCTGTCGCCGCATGGGGTGCGGTTGCGGCGAGCGTGCGGATTTGGCGTCACTGCTCAATCTCTTCGTCTGAGACCACCCGCTGCCCCGCCGACCGGCCCCCGACACGGGTGATTGCGGGTGCCGCCTCGCCGGCGGCGACCATCCGCGCGATCAGTCGCTGGCGCAGCCGCACTTTGAGCACCTCATGCGCGTCGCTTTCGATCAAATTGTGCAGTTCGTAGGGGTCGGCGAGCAGGTCGAACAGTTCCGTTTCCACGTACGCGTCGGCACCGGAATCCTGCCCGCCCCGACACTGGGGGGCGGTCACGGCGTATTTCCAGCGAGACGTGCGGATCGCCCGGCCGACGTGCGACTCGCTGATCTGCACGAAAACTTCGCCCGGCCAATCGGCATCGGGGTTTCCCCGCAATAAGGGGAGGATGGATCGGCCTTGCATCCGCTGCGGCACCGCCAGCCCTGCGGCATCCAACAGCGTCGGCGGCAGGTCGATCAGCGACACCAACTTGCCAATCTGCCCCCCGCCCGTGAACGGCCCGCCGTGCAGCAGCGTCGGAACGCGAATACTGCTGTCATGGCAGGACCGCTTGTACTCGCTGTTCCGCGTCTTGAAGTGACACGCGTGATCGCTCGTAAACAACACGAGCGTGTCCTCGAGCAGGCGCAGCGACCGAAGCGTGTCCATGATCCGCCCGAGCGCTTCGTCACACCGCTTGACCATCCCCCAGTACCCGCCCAGATGCCGCTGCGACGACCCGCCCAGCGCCAGCAGGTCGGGCGGCGTCCAGCGGCCGTGATAACGCTCGGCGTAGCCGTCGGGGGCGGGGTAGTCGTCCCGGTGATTCTGGTGATGCGGCTCGAGATAGCTGACCATCAAGTAGAACGGGTCGCGCTTGCGCTCGTCGATGAACCGGATGGCGGCGTCGGTGAGCGCATCGACGCGGTAGCCCGGCAAATCGTGCGGACGGCCTTGGGCGTCCCATAGCCGTGTCGAGTAGGCGTCGCTGGTCATCTCCAGCGCGTTGGCCGCGAGCCAGTACTCGTATCCCTTGCGGTGCTCCGGCGACACCGGACCGGTCGAGTCGTCGGATCCCAGATGCCACTTGCCGATGTACCCTGTGCGAAACCCGCCTTCCTGGAAGACCGTGCCAAGCGTGGGAAGCGACGGATCCAGCGCGATCCCGTTCCGCCAGCAGCCGGTTTGCGTCGCGTACAATCCTGTCTGTAGGCACGACCTCGCCGGCCCGCAGACGGGCTGGCAGGTGAAACTGTTGGCGACGTGTGTGCCCGCCCGGGCGAGGCGGTCGAAATTGGGCGTCAGATCCAGCGGATTGCCGTGCAGGCCGGTGCTGTCGTGCCTCTGCTGGTCCGTAAAGAACACAATTACGTTCGGCCGTCGCGCTGGCATAAAGTCTCCGCGTTTGAGACTAGCACCGGTTGATCGCGGCGTCTATCGCGTGTGCCGCGACCTTCAGGCACCCATAGGCCAATCAGACGCTGCGATACATGCCGAACGCCCGGATCGCCGGGGTGGCGCGGGAGCGGGTGATCTCGAGGCGGATCGCTTGCGCGGTGACGGGGTCGAACCGGTCGAGCTTTTTGCAGCCGATCGTGTGGCCTTCGATCAGCCACTGCCATACGCCGTGAACGTCCTGGTACAGCACGCGATACGACTCCACCCGCTGGCCGAGCTCGATCTGCTCTTCGATCGAAATCACGTCGAATTTGCACACCGTCTTGAAGTGGAATTCGATCGTTTTGTCGTCGGGGCGCATCAGCTTGGCACCCTCGGCGAAGTCCTTGGCGAAAATCTGGCTGATTTTTTGCCTGAAACCCTTGAGGCGCGCGACGTCGATGTCGTGGAACAGCCCGGCCTTGGTGGGCGGGACGTTCAGGAGCAGGAAACTGTTCCTGCCCACGGATTTGAAATAGAGGTCGACGAGGTTTTCGACGCTGCGGACGGCGTCGTCCTCGGCCTCGTGATAAAACCAGCCGGGCCTGATGGAGACGTCGCTTTCGCCGGGACGCCAGACCGACCCGCCGGGGTTGCCGTTCTGGAGTTGCTGGGATTTTGCCGCGCCGCGCGCGACGGCGTCGTTGGCTTGATCGATGCCGCTATCGCCGGGGAAGCGGATCAGCGTGGGATCGACGGTTGACCAGTTCGGATCGCCTGCCACGCCGCGCTCGTTCCCGTTCCAGCGCACGAGCGACCCGCCATCGCCGAAGGTGACGGCGTTGGGCTGGAGCTTGGCGCAGGTGCTGAAGAATGCCTCCCAGTCGTAGGCCTGTTTTTTGCCGTTCGGTCCTTCGGCGCAGGCACCGTCGAACCAGATTTCGCTTAGTTCGCCGTACTGGGTAAGCAGTTCGGTGAGTTGGGTGAGGTAGAGCTTGTTGTACGCCGGCGAATCGCCGTAGGCAGGGTTGTTGCGGTCCCACGGGCTTAGATAAAGCCCGACTTTCAGCCCGTGCGAGCGGCAGGCATCGACGAATTCGCGCACCATATCGCCTTTGCCGCTCTTCCAGGGCGACGATTTGACTGAATGGTTGGTCGTCGCAGTCGGCCAGAGGCAGAAGCCGTCGTGGTGCTTGGCGGTGAGGATCACATGATGCGCCCCCGCGTCTATCGCGGCCTGCGCCCACTGATTGGCGTTAAACTGGGTCGGGTTGAAGATCGCCGGGCTCTCCTTCCCATCCCCCCACTCCCTGCCGGTGAACGTGTTGACGCCGAAGTGGACAAACAGCGCAAACTCTCCCCGCTGCCACACTATCTGCGCCGCCGAAGGAATCGCACCATGCGGCAACCGACCGCCGGGAATCTCAAACTGCATCGTTGTCTCCAAATGCCTGATTCAACCCGCTCACGCCGCCGGCGCTTTCTCCGGCAACTGCGGTTGGTTCAGTTTCACCGTCTTGCCCTTCTTCCGCAATCGCAGGTTCAGCATCTCCACGCCGATCGAGAAGGCCATGGCAAAATAGATGTAGCCCTTGGGGATGTGCCGGTGCGTCGAATCGATGATCAGCACCACGCCGACCAGGATCAGGAAACTGAACGCCAGCATCTTGACGGTCGGGTGATTGTTGACGAAAACGCTGATCGGCTTGGCGGCGAACAGCATCACGCCCACCGCGAGCATGACCGCGGTGATCATGATCGTCAGGCCCACCCACCGATGGTCCGGCGACGACTGCACCATCCCGACAGCGGTAATCACGCTGTCGAGACTGAAAACGATATCCAGGATCAGAATCTGCACGATCACGCTGGCGAACGAGATGCCCGCCTTGCCTTCGTGAGCGTGTTCGTCGCCTTCGAGCTTGTCGTGGATTTCGGTCACGCTCTTGTAAATCAGGAACAAACCGCCGACCAGCAGGATCGCGTCTTTCCAACTGAACGGCTGGTCGCCTTCCATCATTAAGCCCAGCCAATCGCTGACGTAGGGGATCGGCATCGTCAGGCTCATAATCCAACTGATGCCCAGCAGCAGCAGCACGCGCATGACCATCGCCAGCAACAGGCCGACCGTGCGGGCCTTCTGCTGCTGGTGGCCCGGCAGTTTGTCCGCGAGCACGGAGATGAAAATGATGTTGTCGATACCCAGCACGATCTCCAGGAGCGTGAGGGTGATCAGCGAGACGATCGCCGCCCCGGACCAGAGCGAGGTGATCGCTTCCTGGCCTTGCCCACCCGCTGCCGCAAGAATGTCGAACATAAAATGCCTTCCCGTATCAAGAACCTGCCCGCGAACTGTAAGAACCTTCCGACAAAGTGGAAGAGCTCGCGTGCCGGAAGCCCGCCGTGGGTTTTTCGGCGTGCGGGGATAGAATACGCGTGCCCATGCTGAGCAGCCTGTTAAAACCATCCGAGATTCTGGAAGACGTGTGGGCGCGACTTTTGGCGGGGAAGTCTGAACTGAAGCACGCTTTCCACACCGCAGCGCTGGCTTCGATCAATGAACTGGAGGGGGTGACGGTCCGGACCGTAGTGCTGCGGAAGGTGGATGTGGAGACGCGGCAAATCGCGTTTCACACCGACCGGCGCAGCCCCAAGTTCGCCGATCTCCTCCACGACCCCGCCGCCGCCTGGCTGTTCTATGACGCCAAGGCTCGGCTGCAAATCCGCGTGCGCACGTCCGCCACGCTGCACACGAAAGACGCGGTCGCCCACGAGCAATGGGTGGGCCTGCCCGAACACGCCCACGGGATGTACCGCTCCTCGATCGCGCCCGGCGAGGTGCTGGACCAGATGGCCCCGCCCCCGATCGACCCCACCACTGTCGGCCGGGATAACTTCGCGGTCGTCGCCTGCCGCATCGAATCCATCGACTGGCTTTACCTCCACCCCGAGGGGCATCGGAGAGTGCGATTCACGTGGATGGAGAGCGAACCGAAAGCCGAATGGCTGGCGCCGTAGACTGTGCGTTAGCGCCTGACAACGGTGCCGCGGCTTGGTACGCCACGCCGCGGAAGGCGGCACGCTCCCTCGTCGTTGCCGGCGTTGTTGACGAGGATGTCGATGCGTCCGACGCGGGCGACCAGCGCCGGCGCTTCGGAAAACTTCGTCACGTCCTGCACGACAAACGACGCCGCTTGCCCGATTGACAAGGCGGCATTGGCAAGCTCGGGTTCGCGCCGGCCCACCAGCACCACCTTCGCCCCCGCCGCCGCCAGGCAGCGGGCGATGCCCAGTCCGATGCCGGTTCCGCCGCCGGTGATTAAAGCAATCTGGTTGTCGAGCCGAAAGGGGTTGGTCACGTTGACTCCTGCGATCGGGAATTATTTTAGAAAGTTAAGAAAGTTGTCATGCAGCAGGTGTTTCACGTCCCGCTTAATCTCATCCTCGCTCAACCGCCAGCCGGTGGCGAGCGTTTCCTTGTATTTGTCCGCCAGCACCTTCGCGATCACCCGCTTGCTGTGGTCCCATTTGTAGATGATCTGCTCCAGCACGCGCGCATCAGAATGCTGCGGGATAAAGCTGGTGCCCAGCAGTTCGATCCGCATACGCGTGATCTCGTCGATCAGGCTGGGGTTGTTCAGGAACCACCAGCAGCCGAAGACCATCAGGTTTCCGAACTTGCGGGCGGCGACGCACAGCTCGTGCTGATTTTCGCGAGCCAGCATCGTCATCAGAAACTTATTCTTCGGGAATCGCGAACAAAGGTGGATGACCGACATCACGTCGCTTTTTCCGACGACATCGCCGGCGTCTTTGAGCGACGGGTTCACCTGCGTCGCCGAGCCGATCATCATCGCCATCGGGATGCCGAACTCCTGCGCCACCGGCAGCACCCCCTGCTCCAGCATCGTCGAACCCGCATCGTTCGCCACCGGATACCGCCAGGTCGGCGGCAGGCTGACGGCCATGTAGATCGCCTTCTGACGCTTCAGCCAGTCGCGCAAAAAACGGCGCGTCTCCTCGATCGTCTTCTGGCTGATCTGTTCCGAAACGTCATACCCCCATTGGCTCAGCTTCCGCGCCGCGGTCGGCCAGGCACGGAGGATGGGGTCGATGCGAAGCACCGCCTTAAACCGAGGATCGGTCCCGACCGTCTCATCCGCCAACCACCGCGCCCGTTCGTTGTCGTCGAACACCGGGTTCGTCATCGTCAGCGACGTGACGTTGGCGATCTCCATGCACTTGTCGATCTGCTTACTCGGATCCTGCTGCTCGAAGTGCTTGCGCCATTTGTTCAGATCGCGATCGGCTGGATCCAGCCCCAGTTTCATCAGCGACGTCAGCACGCCGCGACAACCCTCAGAGACTGGCGATCGCTCGACGAACAGGTTTTTCCAGATGTGGTCGGCCTGTTCACGCTTGGTCAGCTTCCAGAACGATTCGTACGGCAAAACCGAGGCAGGCACGACGCGGAAGACTTCTGCCACCAGGTAGTGGTAGGTGATCAGCTCATCCACACCCCAGAGCAGCAGCCCGTTCGGATCGCTGTGGCCGCTCGCACCGCCCAGGGGTGTGCCGAACCGGGGCGTATAGAGGTGCGTGTGGATATCGATGATCGGCTGGCTCTGGACGGCGGCGGAGACGACGGCATCGATGTTTCCGAGCGTGACGGACATATCGGGCTCCTGAAGAGTGAACCAACGCACGACGCAGACTATGGGCCGTGCAATTCACGATCGCGTCAATCGATTGCACTTTACGGGCAGGTGCAGATTTCACCCAATCCGCGCGGCGGTGACTCGCTAAACTGAAGCGTATC
>JBBQQZ010000225.1:0-6601 GCA_038215325.1 Tepidisphaerales bacterium
TCTTCCGACGCTCGGCCCTCACCCGAACCCTCTCCCACGAGTACGCGGGAGAGGGAACGCGATGTTCAACTCAGTTTTGCTTCCCAATCCACCTGCCCGATCGCCGCCATGATGCTGGGGCCGATGTGCGGGGCGGCGAACGGTTCGTCGGGCAGGATCGCCAGGATCGGCACTTTGCCGAGGCGCTCAATCTCACGCGGGGCGGTCTCTTCGGCGACGCCGGCCTGGTCGATAGGGTAACGGTTGATCACCACACCCGCGACGGTTACCCCGGCGGAGCGGAGGGATTCGATCGTCAGAAGCGTGTGGTTAATCGTCCCCAACCCCGGCCGGGCGACGACGATCGCGGGCGTGCCGAGCGCGACGATCAGATCGCGCACCGTGTACCGATCATCCAGCGGCACGAGCACGCCGCCAGCGCCTTCAACGATCATGCAATCGGCGTCGCGCGACATGATCTGGATCGACCGGGCGACCGCGTCCCAGTCCATTTCGACCTTCGCGCGCCGCGCCGCGATCGCCGGGGCGAGCGGTTCTTCGTAGCGATTCGGGCAGATCAGGTCCAGCGGATGATGCGTATCACTCGCGGCGGCCAGCAGTTCGGCGTCTTCGCTGACCAGCCCCTCGCGCCGCCGCGAACACCCCGTCGCCACCGGCTTGAGCACCGCAACCCGCCGGCCAATGTGCCGAAGCGTTCGCGCCATCGCCGCGGCGACGTGCGTCTTGCCCACGCCGGTGTCGGTGCCGGTGACGAAAATCGACGGGATGGAAAGTCTTGATAGGGGAAACATATGGACTCCAAACCCCCTGCCAGGCATGGCGGGGGCTCTCTGAAAGGTATCATTTCTCCAGCGCGCGCGATTTGATCGTCCCCGCCCCGCCGCTGCCGGGGAGGTGGGTGATGGGGTCGCCGGAGCCGGCGGTGGGAAGGTAGTAGACGCCGTCGCGATCAAGCCGCGACGCGTCGGCGAAGGTTGCGACGCGGATCACGCCGATCGATTCGACCCGGCGCGTCGTGGTGACGGCGCTGACTTTTCCATCCAGCGTCACGAGCAAATCGGCGGTGTTTTCGGGCACCTGCATCGCGGGCGCGATGCGGTATCCGTCGGCGGTGGCGAGGTAACGTTGGGAGTCGACGACGAAATCGCCTTTGCGTGTGAACAGGTAACCGCCGTGGCCGGTCTCGACGATGAAATAGCCGGCACCGTCGATCGCCAAGTCGTACGGACGATCCGTCTCGACGAGTTTGCCGGCGGGCGTCGAGGCGCACCCGGTGACGAGGACCAGGAGTAAGAGGTAGACTCGGTTCATCTAAAAATCTCCCGCGATCTGTTCGTCACCCTTGGCCGGCACCGATGCCATTTCGCCCAGATGCGCCACTTCATCGTACACCGCATCGACGATCTGCTGGAGTTGCTCGATCTCGATCACCAGAGGCGGAAAGATGACGATCGTATCGCCCAGCGGCCTCAGGATAATCCCGCGATCGCGGATCGCCCGGCACACCTTCGCCCCCACCCGAGCGCGCGGATCGAACGGCCGATTCGTTTTCGGGTCGGCGAGCAAATCGATGCCGATCATGTACCCCTTTTGCCGAATCTCCCCCACGTGCGGCAAATCGCTCAATCGCGACAGCGTCTTCGCCAGCGGGATCGCGTTCGTCGCGACGCGTTCGACGAGATTGTTTTTCTCCATCAACTCAATCGACGCGATCGCGGCCGCGCACGCCAGCGCATTGCCGGTGTACGTGTGCCCGTGGAAAAACGTCTTCCCCTCATGCGGCTCGCCCAGGAACGCATCGAACACCTTTTGCGTCGCCAGCGTCGCAGCAAGAGGCATATACCCTCCCGTGATGCCTTTGCCCACGCACATCAGGTCCGGCGTCACATCTTCGTGCTCGCAGGCGAACATTTTTCCCGTCCGCCCGAACCCCGTCGCGACCTCGTCGCAGATCAGTAGGACGTCAAACTGATATGATAACTCCCGCAGGCGTTTCAGAAACCCGTCGGGGTGCATGATCATCCCCAATGCGCCCATCACCAGCGGCTCGACACAGATTGCAGCAATCGAATCATGATGCTCGCGCAGGATCGACTCGATCTGGAGTGTCGAGTGTCGAATGTCGAATGTCGATTGAAACTGTGCATTCGACATTCGACTTTCGACACTCGACATTCGTTTCGGGACCGGCGCGTAGTGTACCGGAAACAACATCGGTCGATAAGGCTTATGAAACGCCGACGTCATCCCCACCGACATCGCGCCGGTCGTATCGCCGTGATAGGCTTCACTGAGCGCGACGAAGCTGGTTTTCTTCGGCTTCCCGATATTCCACCAGTACTGCACCGCCAGCTTGAACGCGACTTCAGTTGCGCACGCGCCGTCGCTGGTGTAGAAAACTTTTTCCAGCCCCTTGGGCGCGATCTCGACCAGTTTTTTCGACAGCAGAACAGTCTGATCGCAGGTCAGACCCAGCATCGTCGTGTGCGAGATGCGATCGAGCTGCCCGCGAATCGCGTCGTCGATCGCGTTTACGCGGTGCCCGTGGACGTTGCACCAGAGCGACGAAATGCCGTCGAGATAGCGCCGGCCTTCCGAATCGATCAGAAACACGCCCTCGCCATGCGTGATCACCAGCGGATCATCCGCCATCCACAGCGACATGTGCGTGAACGGGTGCCACACGTGCTGCTTGTCGAGAGATTGGAGTTCGGCGGTGGTCATTTTCGGAACCGGATCTTGTTGCCCACCATCAGGTCCAATTGTACGGCGGCGTTCTGGTTGCGGATGGCGATCTCCAATAGGCCGCTGCTGCCGATCAGCGCGACCGGGTCGCCGATCCCGACGTCGCTGTAGGTTCGCCGCACCGGGCCGATGTCGGGGATCTCAGTACTGCTGGTCACCAAGTCGGCCGGGACGTTGGTGATGACGTTGCCGAAGCGATCGATATGCAGCACGACCGCGTCATCAAGCGATTTGGCGATCGACACTTCCAGCAGCACCGGACGATCCAGCCGGCGCGTCGGGACATCGTCCCCCTTCCCCGCCGCGATCAGCCCCGCCGCCGGGGCGAGGATATCGCGGCCGTGAAAGGTGCGGGCGCTTTCCACGCTCGGCCGCCAGAGCAACTCGTGCGTGCTGATCTGCTTTGAGCGCAAGTGCGTCCACGTGATCAGCCCATTATCCGGCGCCAGCACGATCTGCCCGTCCACCCGCGCCACCAGCAGTTTTCGATCCGTCCCCACGCCTGGATCCACGACCGCGACATGGATCGTCCCCGCCGGGAACGCGTGTACCGCCCGCTCCAGCGCGATCGCGCCGGCGAGCACGTCCTGCGGGATGATTACGTGCGACACATCCACCAGCGTCGCTTCCGGGCACATCCGCAAGACCGCCCCTTTCATCTCCGCCACGTAGGCGTCGGCGAGGCCGAAATCGGTGGTGAACGTGACGATCGGGCGTGTCGGTGGCATAACGTCTTCAATGTAAGGCTCGCACCCCGTGCCTGCAAAGCTACAATGGGTAGTGCCGAGGTCCGTACCGTCAGGAGTTGTCCATGTTGCCCATCGATCCATCCACCAAACTCGCCCACATGGTCGATCAGCAGATCGTCGCCCGCGGCGTGCGCGACGAGCGCGTGATCGAAGCCATGAAATGGCTGCCGCGCGAGCGGTTCTTCCCCAAGGAAATCCAGGAGCACGCCTTCGACGACGCCGCCGCCGCGATCGGGCATGGGCAGACGATCAGCCAGCCGTATATCGTCGCGTTGATGACCGAGGCGCTGGAAGTTTCACCCGAACACAAGGTTCTCGAAATCGGCACCGGCAGCGGCTATCAGGCCGCGGTGCTCGGCAAACTCGCCGCCGACGTCTACACGGTCGAACGCGTCAAAACGCTGCTCGATGACGCCTTCGAACGCCTCAGCTCGCTGCACATCCGCAACGTGCATTTCCACTTCGGCGACGGCTCGCTCGGCTGGGCGAAGTACGCTCCCTACGACCGCATCATCGTCACCGCCGGCACGCCGAACGTGTCGGAGTTAATTCTTGAGCAACTGGCAGACGGCGGGATCTGCGTCGCGCCGGTCGGGACGCAGGAGGACCAGGAACTGGTCAAATTCGTCAAGCACGGAAAAACGATTGAGAAGATCAACCTGGGCGGCGTCCGTTTCGTGCCGCTGCTGGGTGAAGGCGGTTGGCCGGCGTGAGCGATGACGGGGCGATCACAACCCTGGCCGGAATCGGACCCGCGCGGGCGACCGCGCTCAAGCAGCTTGGCATCCACACCCGGCGCGACCTGCTGGAATATTTCCCCCACCGCTACCAATTGGAGATGTCCGAACGCCCGATCGTCGAGCTCGCGCCCGACATCATCCAAAACGCCCGCGGCGAAGTGACGGCGGTCGACTATATCGCGTCGTACCCCCGCGCCCGCTTCGAAGCCACCCTCCAGGACGACTCTGGCTCCCTCGGTCTCGTCTGGTTCAACGGCGGATACCTCCGCCGGCAAATCCATCCCGGCAAACAACTTCGCGTCAAAGGAAAGGTCCGATTCTTCCGCAACATGCCGCAGATGACTAACCCCAAGTGGGAAGTCATCGACGACCAAACGCCCGCCATCGAGCAATCGACCTTCAAGCCCGTCTACCCCGCCTCTGCCAAGTTGCCCAGCGACACCATCGCCAAAGTCGTGCAGGAGCATTTGGAGGAATTGGTCGTGCTGGTGGAGGAATGGTTCGACGAACCGCTGCTGAAATCGCGCAACCTTCTGCCCAGGCGCGAGGCGTACAAACGAATCCACGCGCCGGCCTCGCATCGAGATGCGGCGCTGGCGCGCAAGCGACTGGTGTTTGACGAACTGATGCTGCTCCAGATCGGCCTGGGATTGTCGCGGCGATTGCGCGACGGACGCTTGAGCGCGCCGATCCTTCGCATCGACAAAACCCTGGATGAGCGAATCCGCTCGCGGTTTCCGTTCCAGATGACCGGCGCCCAGACGCACGCCGCGTACCAGATCGCCAAGGACCTTCAGCAACGCCAGCCGATGAACCGGCTGCTGCAAGGCGACGTCGGCAGCGGCAAAACCGTGGTCGCGCTCTACGCGATGTTGATGGCAGTGGCCAACAAACTCCAGGCCGCGATGCTCGCACCGACTGAGGTGCTGGCGGAGCAGCATTTCTTAACCATGTCGCGATTGCTCGAAGGTTCGAGCGTCAAGATCGAGCGCTACACCGGCCGATCCAAACGCGCCAGCAAAGACCCGCTCAAGGCGCTTGCCAATGGCGAAGTACACATCGCCGTCGGCACGCAGGCGCTGATCCAGAAAGACATCGAGTTCGCGAATCTCGGCCTCGTCGTCATCGACGAACAGCACAAACTCGGCGTGCAGCAGCGGTCAATCCTGAAGAACAAAGGTTACGCCCCCCACTACCTGGTGATGACCGCGACTCCCATCCCGCGCACGCTGGCGCTCTCGTACTTCGCCGACTTCGACGTCACGACGATCGACGAACTCCCGCCGGGACGTCAGCCGATCACGACCAAGTACGTCCGCACGAACATGGCACCGGCGGCGTACGAGTTCTTGCGCAAGCAGGTCCAGACTGGCCGCCAGGCGTATGTGGTCGTGCCGCAGATTGAAGAAAGCGAGATCGAAGACACCGCCAGCGTGAAGAAAAAGTACGAAGAGCTGGCCGGCAAGCTGCTGTTGGGCTTGCGCCTGGCGATGCTTCACGGCAAAATGCCGGCCGACGAACGAGATCAGATCATGCGGGCGTTCCGCGCTGGCGATATCGACGTGCTGGTAGCGACGACGGTTATCGAGGTCGGCATCGACGTACCCAACAGCACGGTCATCGTGATCGAAAGCGCCGAGCGTTTCGGCCTCAGCCAGCTCCACCAGCTTCGCGGCCGGGTGGGTCGAGGCGAGCACCCGTCGCACTGCATCCTCATCTCCGACGCCGTCAACGAAGAAGCCGTCGCACGACTCACCGCGATGACACAAACCACCAGCGGTTTCGACATCGCCGAGCAAGACCTCAAACTTCGCGGCCCCGGCCAATTCTTCGGCACGCGCCAGCACGGCCTGCCCGAACTGAAACTGGCGGACATCAGCCAGGAAATCGAACTGCTCAAGATCGCCCGCGACGACGCCAACGCCCTTCTCGAATCCGACCCCGACCTTCGCAGACCCGCCCACCAGCATCTCCGCGCCGCACTGATCGAACGCTTCGGCGATTCGATCCCGCTGGCGAATGTTGGTTAAGGAACACGAAGCTCACGAGATGCGGGCCCGGCACAGACATGGCGCAGAAGCCAGCCGAAAGGGCTCTATTTACCCGAATGCCGAGTGGGCCGGACAGAAACAGCCTGATTTTTTCGATAAAAACGCGCGTCGGGAATGTTCGCAAAATGCTAAGGCACCGCGAACGAATAGGCTGAGCAGTTAAGTTCGGAGAGGGATGGAGTAGTTCCACTCCCCGCGAAACTTTTCAGGGACGCGTTTGGCGCGTGCAAGTTCCCGCAGCACAATCCCCTTGGCGCTTTTGGGTGAAGTTCCCTCGCCCGGGTAGTTCAGGCGGCTTGGGGCCAGAGTCAGCGCC
>JBBQQZ010000226.1:0-6599 GCA_038215325.1 Tepidisphaerales bacterium
TCAAAAAATCGGTCGGGGCTGCGCTTTTGTAATGACAAACGCGCAGCGCGGGGGTCTTAGTGGAGACAACCTCATGGACCGCATCCCTATGAAGCCGCGGAGTTTACTCCGCGCGTCGAACGTCTATGCGCCCTGCTCGCGCGGGGGGAGATCCCGCGGCGAATGTAGCAAATGTAGCACGCGCAAAGTTGAGCGCGAGATTTATCGGAAACACCCGGCGGCGCAAGTGATGGCCGCGCGGAGGGTTGCGAGTGGCGGGAGGATCGGGATCGGATGTAGCGCGAATGTAGCATGCTACATTCGGGGTGCTTCAAAGTGCGCCATCGCGGGTGCTCGTCAGGGCAGGACCGGCCGCGTACACTGGCGGGTTCGCATGCAGCAATGGCTTACGATGACGGGGGCGTTGATCCCGGCGTTTGGGATCATCCTGGTGGGCGTGGTCGCGCGGCGGATCAACTGGTTGACCGAGGAAGCGGATCGAACGCTCCTCAATTTGTGCGTGAGATTGCTGTTTCCGTGCTTCATATTGATCCAGATGAACCGCAGCGAGTGGCCGACCGGGGCGAGCGGGCTATTGATCCCGCCAATGGTGGGGTTCGGGCTGACGGCGATGGGGTTCGCGGTTTGCTGGATGATCGTGCGTCCGTTCGGCAAGCAACTGGGCCTGCCCACCTCGGTGCATCGGCGGACGTTTGTGCTGTGTGCCGGCATGTTCAATTACGGATACCTGCCCATCCCGCTGGTGCAGCAATTGTTCCCCAAGGGTTCGCCGGTGTTGCCGACGCTGCTCTTGCACAACGTGGGCGTGGAAGTGGCGATGTGGACGCTGGGGATTTTGATCCTCGCGGGCAAGCTGACGAAGCGCTGGTGGGCGGGGATTTTGAACCCCGTGGTGCTGACGATCATGGCGGCGATCACGCTGAAATTGACCGGCGCGTGGCAACTGTTCGACGCGAATGCGAGGCCGGTGGTGTCGCTGATCGATTCGATCGGGCAGTGCGCGATTCCGCTATCGCTGCTGCTAAGCGGCGCGACGATCTCGGACGTGTGGCGCGAAGCCAGCTTCAAGGAAGGCTGGGGCGTGCTGGGCAGCAGCACGCTGATAAGGCTGGGGGTGTTGCCGGCGATGTTTCTGGGGGTGGCGATGATTTTTCCGTTCAGTGCGCCGCTGGAGAACGTGATCGCGATCCAGGCCGCGATGCCGGCGGCGGTGTTCCCGATCCTGCTCGCCAAGCACTACGGCGGCGATACGCCGACGGCGGTGCGGGTGGTGCTCATCACGCACTTCATCTGCTTGATCACCGCGCCGGCGTGGCTGGCGTTTGGATTGCCGGGAAATTGATCGCTTAGCGCAACGCAAACAATGTGGCTACAATGCGAGCGTGATGGCATTACAAGAAATCGATACCGCGATCTCGGCCTGGGCAACCGGACTGGGCACGCCGGTTGAGCACTTTGTCCGACTGAGCCTGGCGGTGATCTGCGGCGGGCTGGTCGGGCTGGAGCGCGAAATTCGCGGCCGACAGGCAGGGTTTCGGACGAACATCCTGGTGTGCGTGGGATCGGCGATGGTGATGATCGTGTCGATCTCGCTGGCCACGGCGCACTGGCCGGGTCAGGGAACGTATGGCGTGCAGATCAGCACTGATCCCGGACGCATCGCGTACGGCGTGATGGGCGGGATCGGGTTTCTCGGTGCCGGGACGATCATCCACAACAAAGGCTCCATCCGCGGCCTGACCACCGCGGCGGCGATGTGGTGCGTGGCGGCGATCGGACTGGGCGCGGGACTCGGGCTGTACGTGACGACGATCACGGCGACCCTGATCGTCGTGTGCATTTTGTGGGTTTTGAACTACATCCAAGCCGTCGTGCCGCACATGCGGTATCGCTGGCTGGTCGTGCGAATCAAGTGGTGCCCGAGCTGTGTCGCCGACGCGGTGAAGTTCATTCAGTCGCGCCAGGTGACGGTGATTGACACCAGCATCGACCGCCGCGAATGCGCCGAGGGATACGCGATGCTGAACATGCACGTCGGTTTTTTCCGTGGGGATAACTACAACAAGCTCGAGCGCGAACTGGCGGCATCGACGGAGATCGAACTGATGGCGACCCGCGAGACGGCGGTTTAGCCATAGCCTTGCGTGAGCATGTCGAGCTTGCCGGTATCGGAGTGCATGAGCATGCCGTGGACGCGCACGTCGCTGGGAAGCAGCGGGTGGTTGCGGATCATGTCGACGCTTTCACGCACGGCGGTTTCGACATGTTCGAACCCGCGAAGCCAGCGCTCCAGATCGACGCCGGCGTTGCGCAGCGTATCGAGCGTCTGCTCCGGAATATTGCGGGCACGGACTTTCTCAAGCACGCGGGCACAGCTCAGCCCGGTCATGCCGCAGCCGTAATGACCGACGACGACGACTTCGACGGCGTCCAGTTCGTAGACCGCGACGAGGATGCTTCTCATCACCGAACCGAACGGGTGCGAGACAATCGCGCCGGCGTTCTTGATGATCTTGGCGTCGCCATTGCGGAGGTTCATGGCGCGGGGGAGCAGTTCGGTCAGGCGCGTGTCCATGCACGTCAGGACGACCAGGCGCTTGTCGGGGAACATCGTCGTTCGGAAGGCTTCGTACTCCTTCCGCTCGACAAAAGCGGCGTTGTGATCAAGGATCTCAGAAACGATTGACATCTGGTCGCATTATCAGCGATCCCGTTCGGGACGCAATGCGATCGGCGGCTGGAGGATTTCGGTGAGGAGAAATTCTTTCTGGAGGTTTTTGGGTCGAAGAAGCGTGCGGAGGCGATCCCGCTTACCGATCTGTAGCGGGGACGCGTGCGGCACGGCCGGCTCCAGACGGGCGACCGGGCGGGAAGCTTCGGGCATTTGCCGGCGCTGCTGCTGCTGTTGTAACGGCGGCGGCTGGGGGACGCGGACCTGCTGTTGGTCTTGGTACTGCCCCGCGCGCTGACGGCGTTGGTTGGGTTCCGGTCGCTGCTTACCCGGCCGCTGCTGGTGAGGCACCTGCTGCGTCCGCCTCGGCGGCGCCTGATCCGACCGGGAGACATCAACGATGATCTCCTGCTCCGGCACGCGCGACTTGTCCTTCTTCTTCCCCACCGCCGACGCGATCTGCGCAATCACCCAGATCCCCGCGGCGATGAGACCAATGATGATCTTCAGCGTCGGCTCGGAATCGGAAGCAGCGAGTATGGAGGTCACTTCATTCATAGGTGTAGCCGCAGATGGACGCCGATAAACGCAGATGAAACGGGAAATTTGTCATGCTGACGGACTCCGAAGCAGCTTTGCAGACTGGTGAGAACCCTTCCCAATACGTCAGGGCGAAGGGACCACGTTTCTACATTTCCCATCTGCGTTTATCCGCGTTCATCTGCGTCCGTTTGCGACAACCTCTTACCTGGACTCTTCCGGCTTGGCGATCGAATCGCGCATGGCGGTGTCGGCCTGGACGTTTTTCATCTTGTAGTAGTCCATGATGCCCAAGTTGCCCGAGCGGAACGCCTCGGCCATCGCGCGGGGCACTTCGGCCTCGGCGAGCACGACCAGCGCCCGGTTTTTCGACTGCTCGGCGATCATTTCCTGCTCCAGCGCCACCGCCATCGCGCGGCGCTTTTCGGCTTCGGCCTGGGCGCGCTTCTTGTCGGCCTCGGCCTGCTCGGTCTGAAGACGGGCACCGATGTTGTCGCCGACGTCGACGTCGGCGATGTCGATCGACAGAATGGTGAACGCCGTGTTGGCGTCCAGACCCTTGGCGAGCACGGCCTTGGAGATGTGATCGGGATTTTCGAGCACCGCGGTGTGATCGGCGGCGGAGCCGATCGCGCTGACGATGCCTTCACCCACGCGGGCGATAATCGTCTCTTCGGTCGCGCCACCGACCAGGCGCTGGATGTTGGTACGCACAGTCACGCGGGCCTTCACCTTGAGTTGAATGCCGTTCTGCGCCACCGCGTCGATCGTCGATCGACCGAGCTGCGGGTTGGGGACATCAATGACTTTCGGATTCACGCTCGTCTGGATCGCGTCCAGGATATCGCGGCCAGCGAGGTCGATCGCGGTGGCGGTCTTCCAGCCCAGCTCGATATTCGCCTTGGCGGCTGCGATCATCGACGTGATCACGCGCATCAGATTGCCGCCGGCCAGCACGTGCGATTCCATCTCCTGCTGCGAGATGTCCAGCCCCGCGCGCGTCGCCTGAATACGAGCGGAGACGATGAGCTGCGGATTGAGCTTTCTCAGCCACATGCCGAACAGGTCCATGAACCCCACCCGCGCGCCCGATACCAGCGCCTGGATGTAAAGGTTGATGAAATTAAAGAACAGGAAGAACGCTATCAGCAGGAAAATCAGCACAACGCCAATAACGCCGTACATGATCAGGTCGCCGGGATTGACTGCAAGAATGTTCATATCAGACCTTCCACAAATGCTTCACCGCGGGGAATCCGCGGCAGTTAAGTTTTGACTTCCCGCACCGTCGCCACGCCGTCGGAAAGCGAAATCACTTTCACCTTTCGGCCCGCCGGGATGATGATGCCCATTTCACTGTTTGCTTCCAGTTTCGTCTCGCCCACTTCCACCTCGCCCATCGGCCGCATCTCGGTCATGGTGGAGCCCGTCGAGCCAATCAGCACATGCACCTTGGGCAATTCGCCGGCGGTGGTGGTGAGGATCAGTCGTCTGCCCATTGGCGTCCTCGGCCAGATCGACATCGCGCCCGCCCAGACAAACGGCGTGAGGACGACAATCGCCACCATCGCGCCGACCCCTAGCCAGCGGTCGATCGAAAAACAGACCGCCACCGACGCCGTCAGCGCCAGCGCCCCAGCGATCGCCAGCAGTCCGCCCGAAGGGACAAGCAGTTCCAGGACGAACATGAGCGTCGCCAGGGAAAGCAGGATGATGAGCCAGATCAAAGGTGCCGACATGTCAACCCGTCGCCTCGCGTACGATGATCTCAGTCCCCTGCTTGCGTTTCACGACGACCTTCTTGCCAGCAGCGACAAAGCCGTGGTCGGAGATGACGTCGACGTTGCGTTCGTCGTTGATGATCGTATCCATGAACCGCCCCATCCCGCCGGGACGCAGGTCGGTCGCGGCGACGCCGGTCAGACCCACATGAGGCCAGGTCGATTCGACCGCGTCGCGCAGCGCATCGGTCCCGAATTCGGGGGTCGAGCCGACGGTCGTCGTCAGCACCAGGCGGTTGAAGTAAGGAACTTTCGTGATATACCGCGACAGCCACAACCACAGAAACAGCCCCGCGACCATTCCGCTGGTGACGATGATGAGTCCTTCCTTCAACCCCTCGCGTGTCTGCGGCAACTGCGGAACAATGTACGGCCCGGCCGGGAGCGCGGGGGCTTCGCTGGGGACGAACGTCAGCACCAGCCCGGTCATGATCAGCACGATGCCGCTTACGCCCGCGACGCCGAAACCGGGGATGATGAAGATTTCCGCCGCCAGCAGCGCCACGCCCAGCAGCATCAGCAGGATCTCAAGCCACCCGCCGTACCCGGTCATCATCGGCACGCCGAACAGCACGCTTCCCGCGATGAGCAGGCCCGCTTCGGCAAAACCGGTCCCAGGGCTCTTGGAAACCACCAGCAGGCACACCACCAGCATCAGGCTGAAGATGCTTCGTACGGCATTACCGCTCATGAACGCGATGAAAGTTTCGTCGGGCGTGTGCTCGTAGACCTTTACGATCGTCCACCCGCGCGATTCAACGAACGCCTCCACCGACTTGTACGACCCCTTCGACAGTCCCAACTGCGCCGCCGTGCGATCGTTGACAGTAAGCAGAGTCAGTTCGTCGTCGATCGGGTTTTTGATATCGGTATCGAGCTTCCAGCCCTCTGTGAGCAACTGGTCTTTCACTTCCCGCGCCGCAAACCGGCGATCGCCATCTTTTTCAAGCACATAGACAGTCAATTGGTACTGAACGAACGATCTGAGCAGCAACGGGTCATACCCGTTCCGCTCGGCCGAATCTTCGAATTCAGCGACCAGCGGGCTTTCGATCTTCGCGCGGTTCGCGCCGGTGATTTCTGCCAGCCCGCCTTGCGTGGGCAGGATCGGGGCGCAGTCGCCGATCATCGATCCTTCCGACATCACGATTTCCTTGCAGGCCACCGAGATCATCGTCCCGGCGGAGTAGGCCATCTCGTCGATGTAGACCACGATATGAAAGTTCTCGGCCTCTTTTTTCAGCAGGCGCGTGATCTCCAGAGTCGGTCCGACCGCCCCGCCGGGCGTGTTCAACTTAATAACCAGCGTGTCGACGCCGTCCACTTTGGCCAATTCGATACGCTTCTTCAGCTTGTGAAAGGTGTAATCATCGATCCCCTCTTCCATTGGGATGATCGCGACCTTTCCAGCGCGCAGCGGCTGCGTCGCGGGCGAGGTGGTGGGCTTCGTTGTTTGAGCCAACCCCCAACCCGTTCCCATCAGGACCATCAACAGACACAAGATCAACCGGATCATCACCCATTACTATATGCGAAACCGGACGCCGGGCGAGAAAGTTCGATTACAAATCGGAACGAAATATTGATGGTTCGGGGTTTTCGCGTTT
>JBBQQZ010000227.1:0-6580 GCA_038215325.1 Tepidisphaerales bacterium
AGCAGGTGGACTTGGAGCGTTTTACCCTTCAGCGTGAGCGTCGCGGATCGCGCGTCGTCCGCCAGCGCGATGTCGGCCTTGGTGTGGGCGAACCACCAGACGTCGGCGGGCTGCTTCGTCTCGATTTCATCCTGCAACACGACCGTCGGCCGATCGTTCCGGGAACGAAGCGACAGCCCGCGCGCGGCGCGGACGGAGTTTGCGTACGCGGGCGTGAGATCGGTGATCGCGAAGCCGGCGTCCTTACCGGTTTGAAACCGCGTGATCGTCGCGACGGCCTCGGGGTCTTGATCCGCTGCTTCGCTCGGGCCGATGACCAGCGTGTTGTGGCCTTCGGCGCGGAGGCGGTAGTAGGTCCAGCGCTGCTTGCCGAAATAGCCGGGCAGGTTGTAGTTGTCCGGACCCAGGTCGAGGATGAACCGTTCGCCGAGCGCGTCGAGGACGAACGAACCGAGATCGAGGTTGGAGTGATTGGCTTTGTTATCGCCTGATTTCAGGCCGGCGAAGAGGGCGTTGCGGTCGTTCCATTTCGTGCGGAAGGTGGCGACCTCGGATCCGCGGAAATAGGCGTCGGTCGGCGTGTTGTCCGGGATCGCGCCCGGGACACTGAAGTCGCCCCAGAGCAGGTCAAGCGCGCGCGGCTTCGCCATCGCGTACGGCTTTTGGACCGATCGCAGTTCGGCCGCGCGGTAGCGGTCGGCGAACCACCACAGGTCCGGCGCACCGCCCCACCCGCTATTGCCGTCGGCAAAGTTGAACGCCTCTCCCATCGGCGAGACGATGTGCATCGCAAAGTTCCCCGCCTTGGATAAGCCGGGCTCGTCAGAGAGCCCAAAATCCGTCCCCAGCGCCGTCTTCAGTCCCGCCAGCGGCCGGGCGGTGTAGCGCGTCGCGTAACCCCAGTATCCCGGGCCTTCGTTCCAAGCCCCGTCCGGACCGTAATGCTTCAGCGCGGCCGGATATCGCTTCACCGCTTCATATACGATCCGCCCCGCCAGCGCCGGCTCATCCTCCGCGATCGCCAGCGCGCCCATCATCAGTCCGCCGTTGCAGACCTGGTTCCAGTTATGGGACGCCTTGGTCCACCACGCGCCGATTTCGTAGGCTTCCAGCCCGGCACGCAGGCCGTTCTTGACGATCGCCTCGCGAAGCTGCTGCCGCTGCCCGGGCGTCCATTGATCGAACAGCCAGTCGTACCCGATCGCAAAGGCGTTGGTCATCTCGGCGGTATCGAGGAAGTGAGACGGGTTCCAATCCTTGAACTGACCTGCCGCGTCCAGCTCGGCCCAGGCGCGATCGACAAAGCGTTTTTCGTGCGTCAGGTGATACGCCATGGCAAGCGTTTCAACCCGATCCAGCACCCGCCGGCTGGTGGCGAGCAGGCGTTTGCCGTCGGGGATTTCATACGTGCTCGCCGGCTGATCGATCATCGCGACCGCTGACGCGATCAATTTGTCCGCGAGGGGCTTGAACGCCGGATCGGATTGGTAGCGCTCGCGCAGCTTCGCAAAATCCGCCGATGATGCGATGAGGCGCGGGTGGGTCTTGTTGAGAGTCGCGAGTATCTGATCCGCCGCCGGAATCTGCGCGACCGAAAGGCTCGCAACAACCCCGATCAAGACTCCGATCAACAAAATTGACAGATGCATTCAATCCTCCGCGTTCGACGCCAACCTCAATGAATAGTCACACCAGACGACGGACGTTGATCCGAACCAAGGAAAAAGCCCACGGCGCTGCGGTGGGCTTTCAAGGTCGCGGTGTGGCGTTTTGTTCGCGCTACACGTGCTTCGACAGCTCCGCGGCTTTCTCTTCGATCGCCTTGCGGTTTTGGAGCACGCGGCGGTAGTCGGTGGGCATGACTTTGACGAACCAGCGGAGTTCCTTCTCGAAGTCGTCGAGAATGGCCTTGGCGCGGGTGCTGCCGGTAAAGTTGAGGTGGTTGGTCAGGAGCGACTTGATGCTCTGGACGTCGTCGGCGTCGAAGGTGTCGCGGCCTTCCAGTTCCACCATCTCCATGTTGCAGAGCTTGGGGAACATGCCGATGTCGTCGTAGACATACGCGATGCCGCCCGACATGCCGGCGGCGAAGTTGCGGCCGGTCGGGCCGATGATGACGATGCGCCCGCCGGTCATGTATTCGCAGCCGTGGTCGCCAACGCCTTCGACGACCGCGTTCACGCCGGAGTTACGCACCGCGAAGCGTTCGCCCACGACGCCGCGGAGGTAGATCTCGCCGGAGATCGCGCCGTACGCGATCGTGTTACCGGCGATGATGTTTTCCTCGGCTTTGTAAGTCGCGTTCTTCGGCGGATAAACGACGATGCGCCCGCCGGAGATGCCCTTGCCGACGTAGTCGTTGGCTTCGCCTTCGATTTCGAGCGTGATGCCCTTCATCAAAAACGCGCCCAACGACTGACCGGCCGAGCCGTTCAGCTTGAAGTGGATGGTCTCGTCGGGCAATCCGGCGAGGCCGTGCTTCATCGCCACGCGGCCCGACAGCGTCGTGCCGACCGTGCGGTTGACGTTGCGGATCTCCAGTTCGTGCTTCACCTTCGTGCCGTTATCGAGCGCCGGCTGGGCGAGTTCGATCAGCTTGTTGTCGAGCGATTTATCCAGCCCGTGGTCCTGCGTCTGCGTGCGGAAGCGGCTGTCGCCTTCTCGCACGGGCGGGGCGTAGAGGATGGGGGAGAGGTCGAGCGTTTTGGCTTTCCAGTGGCCGGAGACGTCGGCGAATTCGAGCAGGTCGGCGCGGCCGACCATTTCGTTGAAGGTTCGGAAACCCATCTCGGCCATGTACGTTCGCGCTTCTTCGGCGATGAAGAACATGAAGTTGATGACGTGTTCCGGCTTGCCGGTGAACTTCTTGCGAAGCTCCGGGTCTTGCGTAGCGATGCCGACGGGGCAGGTGTTGAGATGGCAGACGCGCATCATCACGCACCCTGCCGCGATGAGCGGGCCGGTGGAGAAGCCGACTTCCTCGGCGCCCAGCATCGCGGCGATGCAGACGTCGCGCCCGGTCTTGATCTGACCGTCCGTCTGTAGCCGCACGCGGCCGCGCAGACCGTTGATCAGCAGCACCTGGTTCGTCTCGCTGATGCCCAATTCCCAAGGCAAACCGCAATACTTGATCGACGACTGCGGCGCGTTGCCCGTGCCGCCGCCATCACCGCTGATGAGGATGTGGTCCGCCTTGGCCTTGGCGACACCCGCGGCGACCGTGCCCACGCCCACTTCGCTCACCAGCTTCACACTCACCTGCGACGACGGCTTGACGTTTTTCAGATCGTGGATGAGCTGCGCCAGGTCTTCGATCGAATAAATATCATGGTGAGGCGGCGGGGAGATCAGGCCCACGCCGGGCGTGCTGTGACGCAGCTTACCGACGTACTCATCGACCTTGTTGCCGCTGAGCGCGCCACCTTCGCCGGGCTTGGCACCCTGCGCCATTTTGATCTGGATCTGATCGGAGTTGACCAGATATTCGGTCGTCACGCCGAACCGGCCCGACGCCACCTGTTTGATCGCGCTGCGGCGGTTGTCGGCGAAGCGCTCGGGGTCTTCCCCGCCTTCGCCGGTGTTGCTCTTGCCGCCGATGGTGTTCATCGCCTGGGCGAGGGTTTCGTGCGTTTCCTTGCTGATCGAACCGAAGCTCATCGCGCCGGTGACGAACCGCTTGACGATGTCCTTCGCCAACTCCACTTCTTCCAGCGGGATCGGCTTGCGTTCGGCCTTCTTGAACGTCAGCAACCCGCGCAGCGTGCAGCGGGCCGAGGATTCGTCGTTCAGCAGCTTGGCGTATTCCAGATACGTCTTGTAGCTGTCGACACGAACCGCGTGCTGGAGCTTGGCGACGGTGTCGGGGTTCCATGAATGGTATTCGCCGTGGCGACGGTATTGATAGAACCCGCCGACGTCGAGCACTTCCGAATCCACCTTGATCGGCGGGAACCCGCGGCGATGACGCAAGAGCGCTTCGGTCGAAACGATATCCAGCGTAATACCCTGAATGCGGCTGGGCGTACCCGTGAAGTGGGCATCGACCAGTTCACGAGACAAGCCGACCGCTTCAAAAATCTGCGCGCCGCGGTAACTCTGCACGGTGCTGATGCCCATCTTCGACGCGACCTTCAAAATGCCCTTGTTGACGGCCTTGATGAAGTTCTTCTGTGCGTAGTCCAGCTTCAGATCGGCAGGCAGGAAACCGTCGCGGTGCAGGTCAGCGATGGTTTCCAGCGCGAGGTACGGGTTGATCGCGCCGGCCCCGTAGCCGAGCAGCAGGCAGATGTGATGGACTTCGCGGGCCTCGCCGGTTTCGATTACCAGCCCGGCCTGGGCACGCAGGCCCTGGCGGATGAGGTGGTGATGGACGGACGACGTCGCCAGCAGCGCCGGGATCGGCGCCATGTCCTTGTTCACGCCGCGATCACTCAGGATCAGCAGCGTGGCGCGATCTTCCTTGATCGCCTTGACGGCCTCGGCGCAGATGCGGTCGATCGCCTTCTTCAGGCCCGTTTCAGCATCCGACGCATCGAACAGCGTGCTGATGGTGATGGCCTTGTGCTCGTCGCTGTTCAGGGCGCGGAGCTTGGCGAGTTCGGCGTTGTTGATGATCGGGGTCTTGAGCTTGATCAGCCGGGCGTGCGTGGGCTCTTCGGTCAGAAGATTGCCCTCGCGACCCAGATACGTGATCAGGCTGGTGACCAGTTCTTCACGGATCGCATCGAGCGGCGGATTAGTCACTTGCGCGAAAAGCTGCTTGAAGTAGCTGAACAAGAGCTGCGGCTTGTCGCTCAGACACGCCAGCGGCGTATCGGTGCCCATCGAGCCGACCGCTTCCTGGCCGGTGGTGAGCATGGGCAGCATGAGCAGACGCAGGTCTTCGTTCGTGTAGCCGAACGCGTGCTGCACTTCGATAAGCGAGGGCTCGGCGTCCCCGGTCTTGGTTTCGATCGGCTCGCCGCCGGGGAGGCTTTCCAGCTCGATGAGGTTTTCATCCAGCCAGCGCTTCCAGGGGCGCGAATCGACGAGGTTCGACTTCACTTCGGAGTCGTCGACGATGCGCTTTTTCTTGAAGTCGATGAGGAAGATTTTGCCCGGCTGCAACCGCCACTTGCGGGCGATGTTTTTGGCGTCGATCGGGAGCGTCCCGGCCTCGGACGCCATGACGACAAAATCGTCCTTGGTGACGAAATATCGGCTCGGGCGCAGGCCGTTGCGGTCGAGGACCGCGCCGATCTTTTCGCCATTGGTGAACGCGATGTTCGCAGGCCCGTCCCACGGTTCCATGAGGCAGGCGTGGTATTCGTAAAACGCCTTTAAGTCCGGGTCCATCAAGGGGTTATTCTGCCACGCCTCGGGGATGAGCATCAGCATCGCGTGCTCGATCGGGCGGCCGTTGACGGTCAGGAACTGAAGCGCGTTATCGAGCGTGGCGCTATCCGAACCGGTATCGGTCAAAATCGGGAACAGGTGGTTCAGTTCGTCGCCAAACACGTCAGAGTGCAGCGAACCGGTGCGGGCGCGCATCCAGTTGCGGTTGCCGCGCAGCGTGTTGATTTCGCCATTGTGCGCCAGGTAGCGGTACGGATGGCTCAGCCGCCACGACGGGAAGGTGTTCGTGCTGAACCGGCTATGGACGATCGCGAAATGCGATTCGAAGGTCGGATCGGACAGGTCGGGGAAGTACTTACGCACCTGATCGGGCGTGAGCATGCCCTTGTAGACCATGCGGTTGGTCGACATCAGGTTGATGTAGAACTCTTCGCGCGCGACTTCGGGGATCTTGGTGTCGAATTCGATTTCGTTCTCGGCGCGCTGGCGCACGAGATACAGCCGGCGGTTGAAGTCTTCGCGGTTGTAGAAGTCTTCACCCATCCCGACAAACACCTGCCTGATCCGCGGCTCAGCGGCGAGGGTGGTCTGGCCAAGGCTTGACGGGTCAGTCGGCACGTCGCGCCAGCCCAGGATCTTCATCCCGAATTCGGTGACGAGTTCCTCTATCTTTTCTTCACAAATGCGACGCGCGACCAGGTCTTTCGGGAAAAAACACATCCCGACCGCGTAATCCCCCGCCTTGGGCAGCTTGAAGCCGATCCGTTCGGCTTCCTTACGGAAGAACTTGTCCGGGGTGGCGATCAGAATGCCCGCGCCGTCGCCGGAGTTCGCCTCACAGCCACTGGCACCCCGGTGCTCCATGTTTTCAAGACATTCGATCGCCGACTGAACCAGTTTGTGGGACGACTTGCCCTTCAGATGCGCAACAAACCCGACGCCGCACGCGTCGTGGTCAAATTCAGGCAGGTAAAGGCCCTGGGCCTTGGGGTAACCGCGTCGATTGAAATTCGAGGAACTCATTGTGTTTTTAGCTGCCAATACCCGCTTCATCCAGCCAAATCAGGCCCGAAGAAGCGTTGAACGATCCAAAACTCACTCATACAACCCCGGCGAGACCGTAGGCGCGTAAAGCCGGGTGGGGATTTATAGCAGAAACGGTGCCAATGCGGGAATGAAAATTGACGCGTTGCCCCCAGCAACCGCATCCGACATTCTCCCCTCTCGCAAGTACCCATAGAAGTGG
>JBBQQZ010000228.1:0-6541 GCA_038215325.1 Tepidisphaerales bacterium
CCAACCCCCCAACCCACGACCTCCCACCCCCGACCCACGACCCCCAACCCCCGTCCCCCCAATTTTCATCGGCCAATAATTCACATCATTGACCGCATTTTGCCGATCACGAGGATGGGCGAGGGTGTATACTCGCTCGTATGCTTGGAGGCCCTGAAAACGTGAAAACATTCAAAGACTGGCTTACCGAAGGCGATCAGCTTTATCAGCAGGCTCTTCAGGAGTATCAGACGCTGGAAACTCAGATCGACGACCTGGAGAAACGTCTGGCGATCAAGAAGGACGAAGTGGACCAGATCGCGTCGGTGATCGGCAAGCAGCCGGTGCAATCGACGCGCCGGTTGAGCGCCGAGCTCGTCGACCACCACGGCAGCGGGTCGGTGCCCAACTCCCCCGCCACCATCGCCCGCGCCCTCACCGGCCGTGGCCTGGGCGGCGGACGGTAGTTCTTAGCCGCAGATGAACGCAGATAAACGCAGAAGAAAAAATAGGACAAAGCAGAAGAGGCGATCATCGGGTGATCGCCTCTTCTGCTTTGTCCTATCCGCGTTTATCAGCGTTCATGTGCGGCTAAAGCTTATCTCACATTTCGACGAATCTCGATGCTGATGAGGACATCGAGTCCGTCGGTGTAGCCGTAGTCGCCTCCGAGGCCGCCGTTGAGAATGTCGAAGCCGGCGTCGCCGTAGAGGCGATCGATGTCATCGCCGCCGAGGAGCGTGTCGTTTCCGGGTCCGCCGCGGAGCGTATCGTTTCCGGGTCCGCCGATGAGCGAATCGTCGCCGTCGCCGCCGAGGATTCCGTCATTTCCGGTTCCACCGTCGAGGGTGTCGTTGCCGTCTTCGCCGATGAGTGCATCGCCGCCCTGTCGGCCGAGCATGCGATCATCTCCGGGCCCGCCGTACATGCTGTCGGGACGGTTGCCCCCACCCAGCAGGTCGTCGCCGGCCTCGCCGAACATCAGGTTGCGACCGGGACCACCCGTCAGCGTGTCGTTGCCGTTCCCGCCGTACAGGGTGTCGGTTTCGTCGTTGCCGATCGCGTAGTCATCGCCGTCGCCGAGGTTGACCGCATCGTTGCCGAGCCCGCCTTCGACGTAATCATTCCCTTCAGCGGTGGTAATCGTGTCGTCGCCGGAACTGCCGATGACGGTCACACCCAGCGTGGTGTTCTTCACCCGGATGTAGTCCGCACCCAGCCCGCCATTGATTTGGATGCTGGTGAACAGGTCGGTGTTGTAGTTCGTGACGCTGCCGTTCTCGATCACCCGGATATTGGTCGGCGAACCGAACAACTGGAGCACGTTGCCCGCGTTGCCCAAGTCGATCACGAGTTGGCTGTCGTATTCCTGGATCAGCGCCGCGGCACCGGATTGGTAGGCAACGCGTACGGGCGTGGTGTCGCGCCAGACCGCGCCGAAGCGGGTGTCGCCGGCGAACCCGACGCCGTTGATGATCGTGTCGTTGCCCAGGTCCGCCGCTGACGTCGTGAAGGCGCGGAAGCCGACCTGATCGAACGTGCCCGGCGTGGTGCTGGCTTCGGCCCAGGCGACAAGGAACTTGCCCGACCCGGCGACATCGACCTGCGGGAACTGTTCATCCCCGATCGGGCTCGACGCGGCATTGGCCTGTCCGCCGACGGTCGCGCCCGAGGCATTGTAGCGTTGGAAGAGCACATCGCGGGACGGACCTGCGACCAGCGACCAGGCGACGACAAAGCTGCCATCGGTCGCCATGCCCACCGCAGGCTGGCTGTCGGCGACGTTGTCGACATTTATCACACCACCTTGGGCGCCGGCATTCGCGGTGTAGCGCTGTGCGAGGGTGTCGGTTGCGCCGTTCCACACGACCACGTACTGACCGGCACCCGCCATGGCGATGTCCGGATCGGTCGCGATGTTGTCGTCGCTGGCGAGAAGTTCCGGCCCGTTCGCAACGCCCAGTGCGGTGAACTGCTGCTGATAGACGCGTGCCTCGGCCGTGTGATCCGATTCCCACACGACGGTGAACGCACCCGTGGTAGCGATCGCGACGCGCGGCGCAGTCTGCGCGCCGGTGGTCGTGGTGTTGACCGCGAACTCTGCCGCTAACGGCGTTCCGCTTCCGGTGTACTGACGAGCGAAGACGCCCGCTTGGTCGGCGTCGTCCTGCTGCCAGACAACGACAAACGACCCGTCGCCCGCGATCGCGACATCGACCTGAGTGGCAGTGCCCGCCGCGTTGACCTTCTGCGCCGGGGCGACAGGCGTGTCGTCCCCGTTATAGAGCCGCACGTACGCGTCGGTGCCCTTCAAATACGCGACCACGTGCCTGCCATCGGCAAGCCCCGCCGCCGACTGGGTGCCAACGACAGCCGCTGGCTCAGCGATCACCGGCGCACCTGCCGGCGTGAACGCCAGCAGTTGCCGCTGCTCCATGGTCTCCATTATTGCTCTAGTCACGATCGTATCCGCCTTCTTCATGGTGTCCCGCCTCGCTGGGTGTAATGTGAATCTTCTAACGATGGACCTATAATACTACCGGACGCCGCCGCAATCCGCACGTTTACAGAATCTTGCAACAGCAAAATAATCGCGCGAGTTCAGTACGATTCTAGTCCCGCCCGTCGAAGCGACGCGCACGAAACTGACCGATCCGTCGCCTCGATTCCTGCACCGCTCCGTATTTTTGAGCGCACCTTCAATGGGTTAGGCAATTAAAAAGTGCTGTTTTGCGCAGTTTCTTTTCGTCAGATAGGGCTCAGCGGCCTACCGTATCTTGACGTGGTTATCTCTATCTTTTTTTCGAAGGAGCAATGTTATGCGTCTCAAAACGTTTGCAGCACTGTTGCTGATCGGGGCCGCCGGGCTGGCGGCCGGTTGTGAAAATGGCAAGTCGGGCAAGGCGACGTCGAGCGACGACTGGAAAGACCGCCAGATTATTATGACCGGTGCCCACGGCGGCACGGGGACGGTCGTCTGGGACCAGACCGCTGGCAAGCCGATGGTCTCCAAGAGCGAAGGCATGCAAGACTGCCCAACCTGCATGAAGGACGCCTCGACCTACTATTCGTCGGGAAAAATGGACCCGATGTGCAAGGACTGTGGTGCCAAGCGAATGGTCGTCTCGCCCCCGGGCACGCACGGCAAAAGGTGATGCGGAGGTTTCGGGTCAGCTCAAGTCCAGCAAATAGCCCCGACCGCGAGCGGCCGGGGCTTTTTTTTTGTCGCGGGTTGTTCCGGTCCTTACGAAATCAGGCTTGGGCACCGGACTTGGAAAATCCGTTAGTGCTGTAGCCCGATTCCTGGATCACCTCGATCAGCCGGACGATCTGGATCTTCCCGGCGTCGAAAAGGACCGACGCCTGGCCGGAGAGAAAGTCCACCTCCACCTCGTTAACCCCGTCCTCGCGCGTCAAGGCGCGTTGGATGGTCTGCTCACAACGGTGGCAGTGCATGCCTTCGATACGGATGATTGCAAGCTGGTCCTGCGTAACATTTTCGGCCATCGTGTCGTTTCTCCGGCTAGTTCGGCCTAAATTCAGTCGACGGATCCCAACGTTTCACGTCGGGGCGGATCCGGTTCTGTTGATAGTACGCCTGTCGGTAGTGTAACGATCTTAACGGCCGAACCCAATTCGGAAATTACGCTGGTCTTGCTCGAGGGGAATGCAAGACGGTTCCGGGGTGGCGACTTAAGTCGCCACCCCAAAGCGTCTACAATCGCTCGCATCATGGCTTTTGAAATCCGCATCACCCGCACGTTCTGCGCGTCGCACCAAGTCCGTATGTATGACGGGGAGTTGGAACCGCTGCACGGACACAACTGGGATGTGACGGTCGCCGTCGGGGCCGATAAGGTGGATGTGGCGGGGTTTGTGGTGGATTTCCACGAACTGGAGAAACGGCTGGACTCTATTTTGGGCGCGTTCAATAATCGTCACCTCAACGAGGTGGCGGCATTCAGCCGATTGAATCCAAGTGCGGAGAATGTGGCGTTTGCAGTCGCCAGGGCGTTGGACGTGCCGGGCGAGGCGATATTACTCAGCGTTGAAGTCACCGAAGCCCCGGGCTGCGTGGCGGTATTTAAGCCGTAATCCTTGGCTGGTGCGGCGTTTGCTGGTTGACCTTTGTTCGGGGCGTCAATACGATCCCGCAGCGAATTCACCGATCTTCCGGGCGACATCATGAAGTGCGAAAACTGCAACAACTCCGCCACCGTCCACCTGACCGAAATCAAAGGCGGGAAGAAGATCGAGAAGCACCTCTGCGAGAATTGCGCCGCCCAACTCGAGGGCATCGGTTCGATGAAAGGCCACCAGCCGATCAACGAACTGCTGACCAACTTCGTCATGGCGCATTCAGGACTTACGAAGGAGCAGGGCCTCCAGTGCGACGCCTGCGGCATCACATGGGCCGAGTTCCGTCAAGGCGGGCTGCTCGGGTGCGCGAACGATTATAAAGTGTTCGAGCGCGAACTGGCGCCCTTGATCCAGCGGGCGCACGAGGGTGCGACGCACCACATCGGCAAAGTCCCCACCCGAAAAGGTGCCGTCGGCGTGCCCGCCAAGCGACGTACGCCCGACACCGAACGACTGAAAAAAGACCTCGCCCGTGCGGTCGAGGCCGAAGACTACGAACGAGCCGCCAAACTCCGCGACCAGATCCGGCAGGCGGAGGCAGAGTAAAAGTTGCCAGTTGCCAGTGAGTAGTTGCCAGAAATACCGGCATTTACTGGCAACTAACAACTGGAAACTGGCAACTAACGATTATGAAACTCAGCGATCTCACCACCCGTGCAGGCGAATGGCTCCGTGGCGACGGACCCATGAGCGAGATCGTCATCTCGTCGCGGATTCGTCTGGCGCGCAATATCGCGGGGCATAACTTCCTTACGCGGTGTACGCGAGCGCAGCGGAACAGCATCGAAACCAAGGCCCGCAACGCCATCCTCGGTGCCGGCGACAAAATCGCCCAGAAGCTGTTCTACGTCGATCTGGCCGATGCGCCGGAGATCGATCGGCAGCTCTTGGTCGAACGCCACCTGATCAGCAAGCCCCACGCCACCGCCGAAGGCTCGCGCGGGGTGGCGGTGGGGGAGGACGAAACCGTCTCGATCATGGTGAATGAGGAAGACCACCTGCGTATCCAGGTGCTCCGGTCGGGGCTTCAGCTCGAAGAAGCGTGGGAACAGATCAACGGGATTGACGACACGCTTGAAAACACGGTCGACCTCGCCTTCCATCCCCGCTTCGGCTACCTGACCGCCTGTCCGACCAACGTCGGCACAGGCATCCGCGTAAGCGTGATGCTGCACCTGCCGGCGTTGAAGCTGACCGGTGAGATCGAGAAAGTCTTCCGCGCCGCCAAGGACATGCGCCTGGCCGTCCGTGGGTTGTACGGCGAAGGCACCGAAGCCACCGGCGACTTCTACCAGATCAGCAACCAGACCACGCTCGGCAAGGTGGAAGAAGACATCATCCAGGATTTCAAGCACGTCGTGATCCCGAAGATCATCGACTACGAACACCACGCCCGCCGAACGCTTTTGAGCGAGCGGACGGTGGCGCTGGACGATAAAGTCTTCCGCGCATTGGGCTTACTGCGCAGCGCCCGCATGGTGACCAGCGAAGAGGTGCTCTTCCTGCTCAGCCACCTGCGCATGGGCGTCAACCTCGGCCGGGTGAAGGACATCGAAGTTCGATCGCTGAACGAACTGCTCCTGATGACCCAGCCCGCCCATCTTCAAAAGATGCTCGGCAAAAAAGTCGAAGGCGACGCAAGACGCGCCGCCCGAGCGGATTTCATCCGCGCCAAGCTCGGCGTGAGCTGAGAACGCCGGCATCTGAACGTGGCGGTGTTCTGGCGGCTCGGGTCAGCGGTCTCTTATCGCAAAGAGCGCGAAGGCGCAAAGGAGATGGGGATGCCGGACGAGTTGGAGCCCACCATCTATGACGGCAGAACGGTCATACCTGATGAATTGAATGCGTTTTCTCGGCTCGCCATTGGAACAGGTATTGCGGTGCATAAGGAGCTTGGCGCGGGGCTGCCGGAGCAGGCGTATGCGAATGCGCTGGCGCTTGAGCTTGATGCGCGCGGAATTGAGTTTGAACGCGAGAAATCGGTGGAGATTCGCTATCGGGGCAAGCTTGTCGGGCGCTGCCGGCTTGATTTTCTGATCGGAAGACGGCTGTTGCTCGAGACCAAAGCGGTTAAAGCGCTGACGGACCTCGATCGATCGCAAGTCATCACCTACCTGCGCCTGATCAAGCAGCCGCTCGGGCTATTGATTAGTTTCAATGTCCCGATCCTCAAGAGCGGCATCAAGCGGGTTCTGTGCTCCGATTGAATGGAACGTGTATTGGATTCTTTGCGTCCTTAGCGTCTTTGCGCTCTTTGCGGCAAACAGAACCCCGCCTATTCGCGAGAACGACAATCGCTCACATCGCCAAAACCTGTTAATCTGCGATTCAGGGAGCCGGTCACATGGACGAAGCACTTCTTCGTCGTCTCGACGAGATCGAGCGGCGATTGGCGAAAATTGAATCGCAGGCGGACACGGTA
>JBBQQZ010000229.1:0-6541 GCA_038215325.1 Tepidisphaerales bacterium
GCGCCCGATGGCACGTTCTATGTCATCGATCGCGTCGCACACGTGCAGCGTTTCGACACCGACGGCAAGCCGCTCAACGGCTGGTTCATGGCGGAGTGGTCTCAGGGGAAGCCGGTGGGATTGACGGTCGATCGCGAGGGCAATCTGTGGGTGCCGGACACGCACTATCATCGCGTGATCGTGTTTTCGTCCGAAGGACGCGAGCTAAAACGGTTCGGCAAAAGGGGAACGGGGCCTGGCGAGTTCGATCTGCCGACCGATGTCGCGTTCGACGACGCCGGCAACATCTACGTCTCGGAGTACGGCGAGAACAACCGCATCCAGGTGTTCGATCGCGACTTCAACTACCTGCGTGGTTTCGGTCAGATCGGTGGCAACGACGGCGACCTGGCGCGGCCGCAGAGCATCGCGATCGTGGGCGACACGCTCTACGTCACCGATAGCTGCAATCACCGCATCGGCGTGTTCAAGCTCGACGGCACGTTCGTCAAAAACCTCGGCCGATCGGGGAGCGCGCCCGGCGAGTATCGATTTCCGTACGGGCTGGAACTGGACGCCGACAGCCAGTTGATCGTGACTGAGTTCGGCAACAACCGCGTGCAGAAGATCGATCGCGACACCGGCGCAGGCTTGAAATCCTGGGGCCGCACCGGACGATTGGCCGGCGAACTGAACTACCCCTGGGCCGCGATCAGCGATGGCGATCGCGTCATCGTCGTCGACGCGGGAAACAACCGGTTGCAGACGTTCCGCTTCAAGTAGCGTGCGGACCATTCTCCGCCGGTTCATGCAGTTTGCGTGTCTCGAACCGCCATTACCACCTTCCGAAACCCGCGCCGGCATTGGGATAATGTTCGTACGAACATTATCCATAAGGACCGACGACGAATTATCATATCAGTTTTAGAAAAACTGGTATGATAATTGACCGGTGGTCTGTTTGTGAACGGGCGGAGGGGAGCGGTGTGTGAGGTTAGGCGCGTTCGGCGTCGCGGAGGCGTCGCCGCGCGTCGTCCAGCGCGCGGCGGGCGTCGCGGAGGTCGTCTTTGGCGTCAGCGAGATCGCGCTCCTGCGCGCTGACGTTCCGGTCGGCGGCGGTCAGTTGGGTCGCGAGCTTGTCGCGGGCGATGCGGGTTTGCTGGAGTCGTGCGGTCGTCTCGTTGTACCGTTTCGCGGCGGCCTGAAAGGCCGTGTCCGCCAGCTTCAGTTCTGCCAGAGCCGTGGTCTGCTGCGTCGTCGTCGATTCCTGCATCCGCTGCGCTTCGGCGAGCGTCGCGAGCGCCGGCGCGACGGTCGGGTGCGTCGGCAGTTGCAGTCGGAATGCGTTGACCTGTTCCTGGTGAGCGGCCTTGGATTGGGTCAGCACGTCGTCGGCGGTCACGTACGCCGGGTCTGCCTTGCAGGCGTCGCGTTCGGCGGATTCGACCTTGGATTTGGCGTCGATCCAGGCCTGGCTGGATTTGCCGAGGGTGGCGGGATCGATGCGCGAGTCGTCGCGCGCCGCTTTAACGGCCGCCTCGGTGACGGCGGCGTTTTGCTTCAACTGCTTGTATGACGCCACGTCTGATAGCGCCGCCAGCACGCGCTGGCGCTCGGTCGCGAGCGCCGCAGTCAACTCGTCGATCTTTGCCAGACGTTCACGCGATTCGGTCGTCTCAAGATACTCCTTCTCCGCGTCCTTCTTCGCCGACTCGACCGCTTTGCTCGCATCGGCGGCGGTTTTTTTCGATTCGGAGACGGCTTTGGCGGCGTCGTCGGATTGCGTTTTCACGCGATCTCGCGCGGATTGCTGGTCTTTGGCTTCGCGTTCGTGGGTGACGACGACGCGGGTGAGTTCGCCTTCGTCCTGGTTGGTGGTGGTGAGCAGTTGGCCGACGCGTTCGCGATCGCGGATTGCATTTTCGAGGTCATTCCCCGTCCGATCCGCTCGCCGCTCGGCGGTGCGGAGCTGTGCTTCGGCGTTGGCGAGGTCGCGCTTCGCCTGGTCGATCTTCGCCTGTTTCTCGGATTTTGGGTCCGCCGGCTTCGGATCAGGCACTGGCTTGGGCGCCCCGTACGACGCCGCGACGAGAATGCCCACCCCGATGACGAATGCCGTCCAGTTTCGCATAATGGAAGCACAGACACGCGCGGACGGGAAAGGTTGGGAACTGCACGAAAAAACGTGCGGCACGTTGTACGCGGCATGTGGCGAGTGGCGAGTGGCGAGTGGCGAGTGGCGAGTGGCGAGTGGCGTGTGGCTTGTGGCATTTGGCATGTGGCGTGCAGAAACACGCACCTCGCCGCCCGCACGCCACGCGCCACCTCTCCCCTCATTCATCCCGATCGATCACGCCTTCTTCTGTGATTTTTTTCGGGGAGATCGCGTAGTACAGCACCACCGCGACCACCATGATCGTCGCGGCGATCAGCGGGGCGGTGGCTTTCTCCCAGGTTCGTTGCGTGATGGCTGGCCAGATGCGGTAGACGACCAGCGTAGCGCAGACGAGCGCGCCGAGGATCGGAACGAAAATCGGGATCTCGAATGACCCCTTCGGCTCGTTCGGGCGCAGTTTCAGTCGTACCAAAGCGGCGTTCATCACGACGAACACGCTCAGCAGCAGCAGAACGGTCGCCTCGGCCATCTGGCGCACGCCGCCGGAGAGAATCAGACCGGTGACGACGAAGAAGAGCGTCACGATCGCAATGACGGGCGTGCGCGTGTGGGCGTGGACGGTCCCCAGTACGCGGGGCAGCAGGCCCTGGCGGCTCATGCCGTAGAGCAATCGCGAGCCCATCAGGTAGTTCAGCAGCGCGGTGTTCGCGACCGCGAAGATGGTGATGACGATGTAGAGCACATCGATGCCCGTAAACCACGGTGCTGCGGCATGGGCGACGTCCATCAGCGGCGTGCTGCTGGCGGCGAGCCGTGCGTGCGGGATCACGCTGACGGCGGTGATTGCGACGGCCATGTAGATGATGGTCGCGACGATCATCGCGCCCACGAGCCCGAACGGAACCGTCCTGGCGGGGTCTATCACTTCCTCGGAGACGTTCAGGATGTCTTCAAACCCGATGAAGCTGAAAAACGTGAGGATCGCTCCGTTGAGCAGCAGCAGCATGAGCCCGGGGTTGCCGGCGCTGGGGATTTCGGGAAGTTCAAAGTAGCTGACCGATCCCCAGTACCGTACGCCGACGATGATGATGAAGACCAGTCCGGCGGCCTCGACGACGGTGCAGATGATGTTGGCGATCATGCTTTCGCGAATCCCCTTGATAAGGACCGCGCCGATCATCAGCACCACCGCGATCGCCAGCGGCTTGATCCAAGGCGAGGTTTTGGCTTTGTCCACCACCACCGCTGGCGTGGCCTGGGTGGCCGGGGCGATGGCGGGGGCGTCCGAATCGGTTCCGTAGAGGTGATACCCCTTGATCGCGTTCTCGGCGATCGCCTGCGTGCCGGTCGCCATGCTGGTAAGCCCGGACATCATCACCGCAAGTCCGATAACGTAGCTGATGACCGGGAGCTTGAATGCGTGCTGCGTCACGTACGCTGCCCCGCCGGCGCGGGGGTAGCGCGAGCCGAGGCTGGCGTAGGACAGCCCCGTGAGCAGCGCCGCGACCATCGCGGTTGCGAACGCCGCCCACACCGCCGACCCCATCAAGGAGGCGGCGTCGTCGATGAGCGTGTAGATGCCCGCGCCCAGCATGCTCCCCAGGCCGTAAAACAGCAGTTGCCACTTGCCGATCGTTCGCCGCAGTTCAGTCGGGGAGGGTTTTTGTTCCATCAGCCGCACAGACTTATTAAGCGGACCCGCTGGCGTCAATTGAAATCTTTCGATGTTGCGCTAAAAACTGCCGATAAGACAGACAGAGCCACCCGCACATCCGGGTTTGCCGCCCCGGCGACACGCCTTTTACGGGACCACCGATGCAGCACGACGAACCTGAAAATCTCGAAATCGAAACACCCCCGCTCCGCGACGACGACTCGATCGACCACGTGGGTTTCGAGATCACCCCCGATTATTTAGCCCGTCCCCGTCGCAAGCCGCCGGAACCGGGGCTGATGCGGACGCTTTTCGTCGCGATGATGGTGGGCGTGAGCATGGGCGTCGTCCTGTACTTTTTCAAACCCACCCCCCGCAGCGCCGAAGCCAGACCCTCGATCCTCCCGTCGAAGATGATGAACACGACGACCGAGAAGGTCGAGCTGTTCCAACTCCCCGAGTGGAACGAAGAAGAATCGCCCGCCGCCCGATGAACTCCCCAGAAAGCCCCGGCCCTTGGCGGGGGGTGTTTCGCATCCTCCAACCCATCGACAGACCCACCCCGGCCATAGGCCGGGGCTTTGGGAAGGCCCACACTCGCATGGTGCGCCTTGTCGCACCCTCTGGCGGGGGGGCGGGCGTTACTTGCCCCTCCCGGTAGGTGTCTGTACCATCCGGCCCTCTCTCGCTCGGCGCGGTGACGCGGCGCAAGCGCGGAAGGCACGAGTTCACGACATTTTATCGACTCCAGGAGACGCTATGCCCGCCACCGGACGTATTTCGCAGGTCATCGGCTCGACGTTTGACGCCGAGTTTCCCGAAGACCAACTGCCCAGCATCTATAACGCCGTCAAAGTCAGCTACGGCGACACCAATCTCACCGGTGAAGTCCAGCAGCACCTGGGCGGCGGACGCGTTCGCGCGGTGGCGCTCGGGTCGACCGACGGCCTGCGCCGCGGGCTGGATGTGATCGACACCGGTGCCCCGGTCAGCGTGCCGGTCGGCAAGGAAACGCTCGGCCGCGTGTTCAATCTGCTCGGCGAACCGATCGACAAGCGCGGACCCGTGGGCACCTCAGAGATGCGCCCCATCCACCGCGAAGCCCCCGCCTTCAACGACCTGGCCCCCAAGGCCGAGGTGTTCGAAACCGGCATCAAAATCGTCGACCTGCTCACCCCCTTCATCCGCGGCGGTAAGGCGGGGTTGTTCGGCGGGGCGGGTCTGGGCAAGACCGTCGTCATTCAGGAACTCATCGCCCGTATCGCGCAGCAGCACGGCGGGTATTCGGTGTTCGCGGGCGTCGGTGAACGCACCCGTGAAGGCACCGACCTGTGGATCGAAATGCAGGAAGCCGAAATCGGCAAGACCGGCAAGCACGTCATCGACCAGACTGTCATGGTCTTCGGCCAGATGAACGAACCCCCGGGCGCGCGTCTTCGCGTAGCCTTGGCGGCGCTGACGATGGCGGAGTATTTCCGTGATGAAACCGGTGCCGATACCCTGCTGTTCATCGATAACATCTTCCGGTTTACACAGGCCGGTGCGGAAGTATCCGCGCTGCTCGGGCGCATGCCCAGCGCCGTGGGTTACCAGCCGACCCTCGCCACCGAAATGGGTGAGTTGCAGGAACGCATCACCTCGACCAAGAACGGCGCGATCACGTCCGTGCAGGCCGTCTACGTCCCCGCCGACGACCCCACCGACCCCGCCCCGGCGAACGCGTTCGCCCACCTGGACGCGTTCATCTATCTCGAACGCTCCATCGCCTCCAAGGGCATTTACCCCGCCGTCGATCCGCTGGCGTCTTCGAGTCGTGCGCTCGACCCGCAGATCGTCGGCGAAGAACACTACCGCGTCGCCCGCAAGGTGCAAACGATGCTTCAGCGCTACCGCGATTTGCAGGACATCATCGCCATCCTGGGCGTGGACGAACTGTCGGAAGAAGACAAGCTGATCGTCAGCCGGGCTCGTAAGATCGAGCGTTTCTTCAGCCAGCCGTTCATCGTCGCCGAGCAGTTCACCGGCTTCCCCGGCGTGTACGTGAAGCGCGAAGACACCATCAAGGCCTTCGACGCCATCGTCTCCGGCCAGGCCGACGACCTGCCCGAACAAGCCTTCCTCTACGTCGGCGACCTCGAAGCCGTCCGCGCCAAAGCCGCGAAGATGAAGTAATTCCGCTTCCGGGCCGCTCGGTCCGGGATCGCGATCAGAATCAACCGAAGCCCGATCTGCCGTGCAGGTCGGGCTTCGTTGCTTCGTCGCTTCGCGCTTCAGGCGGCTACTCATGCTCTATTGCGGCGATTGGGCGCTGGTGGCGATGAAGGGTGGGTTTGCCCCGCTTGCCACCCCGAAAACGTTGGCCGCAAACGCCCCGGCGGAACAATCGCGGTTTTCTACATTAAATCATTGTTACGCGGTTAAATTTTCGTTCAGACTTAGGTTCATCTGGGGTATGGTGACGGCTCAGTCGCATTCGTTTTCTACTGTGATGAGCAACCATGATTGATGTGTCGAACAGGCCGAAGGTACGTGTTTCGTCGCGGCTCCGGGATCGCTGTCGCGGGGGCGTTCGGGCGTCCGTTGTCGGCCGGGCCGTGCGCAACGTCATCGAACAGTTGGAGGCCCGGCAGTTGCTGGCGGTGTCGATTGATGCCAACGGGTGGACCGTCGTCACCCCTGCGGCCGACTCGAAACTCATCTACGTCAGCAGTTCCACCGGCAGCGACGCCAACACCGGTTTGTCGATCGATTCGCCGGTCAGATCGATCGCGGTCGCGCGCACCAAACTGCGT
>JBBQQZ010000230.1:0-6490 GCA_038215325.1 Tepidisphaerales bacterium
CGCGTAGGGCGGGATTCATCCCCACTGATCGCGACATCGCAGGGATGAACCCCACCCCACACATGCTTTCCTCACCCCCATTTCTACCCCCGCCGCCCGCAAAAATCCGCCATAAAATCCGCCAAGCGCCTCGATTTCGCCCGATCGACGACGCCGACAAGCAGATCGTCAGCATCACACAAGCGGCACAGGGTCAAGTCGAGCCATACATCGGCTCCCTCGCATCGACGAACCTGCACAAGGCCTTCACCAACGAAAGCAAAGCCCCGGCCACGACAAAACCAGGTAGGGTGCGTCTCCGACGCACCATCCGCGTCGCCAACGAATACGGTGCGTCGGAGACGCGCCCGCACCATCTCGCCCAGTAGGGTTCGTCTCTGACGCACCGTCCGCACCGCCAACGAATACGGTGCGTCGGAGACGCACCCTACTCCATTTCGATAGGTGCCCAACTGAAATCGGGCCGTGCGTGGTTCGGTTCGTCACATCCGCAACACCAATCACGGGAATAGTCGCTCATCGCCACCCACCGATGGAATGACGAGGCCCGCCACCCGTGGGGGCACGACGCCAGACCGTGCTTCACCGGATTGAAATGAACGTACTCCACGTGCCGGCCGACATCGAACTCATCGCGGCACAGGTGTTCGTAAAACCGACGCTGCCACACGCCGCGATTGCCATGATCCACCCGCGAATCGCTCCTGGGCTGCTCCAAACCGCCGGCCGCCAAATACGCTGAGGTGAAGTTGGACTTGATCCACCGCAGCCGGACAGAGAAATCATGATCGTCATCTGGAAGTTTCATCAGCAGATGCAGGTGATCGGGCAGTAGCACCATCGCAATGACCTCGAACGGATATCGCGAGCGACATCGATCGATTGCGGAACGAAGCACCGAGTGCGTCGCCTCCGCGGCGAACAACGGGGCACGATTCTCAGTAACCAGGGTGAAGAAATACGTTCCGCCGGGCGAGTACCACCGGACGTAGGAGGGCATCCGCGCATGGTATCGGATGACGCGTCTGCGGATCACGTTTTCTGGTCGCTGTAGACAGGAGTGCTGTGCGCCAGAGACGCGCCCGCACTATCTCGCCCAGTAGGGTGCGTCTCCGACGCACCGTCCGCGCCGCCAGCAAATGCGGTGCGCCAGAGACGCGCCCGCACTATCTCCCCAAGTAGGGTGCGTCTCCGACGCACCATCCGCACCGCCAACGAATACGGTGCGTCCGAGACGCACCCGCACCATCTCGCCAGGTAGGGTGCGTCTCCGACGCACCATCCGCGTCGCCAACAAATGCGGTGCGTCCGAGACGCGCCCGCACCATCTCGCCCAGTAGGGTGCGTCTCTGACGCACCGTCCGCGTCGCCAGCAAATGCGGTGCGTCGGAGACGCACCCTACATCACTCACTCGCATGGACGAACCTGCACAAGCGATCAGCGACGCCGTCCGAGCGCCGGCCTCGATCGGCCGTACGGGTCTTTCTTGCGGGAGAGGGTGACGAAGTCGAAGTACTTCAGCAGCGCGTCGCGGTCGAGGGTTTGTTCGTACTTGCCGTCGTCGTTGACGAGCCAAATCGTGTTCAGCCCGTCCGATCGAGAGTAATACCCAATCCGAAACTCGCGGCCGAGGTCGTTGGACCAGTCGGGGGTGAAGTCGTCATAGCGCACCAGGCGCACGACGCTCCGCGGCGGGATCGCCGCGGGAACCTTCATGACGCGACGTTGGACGGCAAGCGCGATCATGCGTTCTCGATCATCAATTGTAGCTGCGACGCCTGCGTCGCCCATGGTTGATCGGAAGTAATCTCGCGCATCGGAATGGGCGACGCGGGCGTCGCTGCTACCACAGCAACTTCTCCGCCGGGAACACCGGGCCATCCGTGCAGGCGAGGCGGTAGCACCAGTCTTTTCCTGCCTGCGGGGGCAAGGCGGGGTCGTCTTTCTTCACTTTCAGGCAGCAGCTCTGACAGGTGCCCATGCCGCAGGCCATGGCGCGCTCGACGCAGATCTGGCAGGCGATACTTCGCCTTAGCGCGATCGCAGCGACGGTTTTCATCATGATCTCCGGGCCGCAGGTGTAGATGATCGTGCGGTTGCGGTCGGCGTTGTCGGTGATCCATGCATCAAGATACTTCTCCAGCGCCTGTGTGACGTAACCCTTGAATCCGTAGCTGCCATCATCCGTGCTGATGACGGCGGGCACGTTGCTGCGCTGGAACTCGCCGATGTTGTAAAGCGGATCAAAACTGTCCGCCAACACCGGTGCCGGCGCGTCATTGGTGACGGTGAGCGCGAGCAGATCGATCGTCGTCGCGCCACAGAAAGCGATGCCCTTGCGGGGTTTGGCGATGGAGGGGTCGGACAGATCGCGCGCCAGTTTCTCTGCAAGGTAGATCATCGGCGGAATGCCGACCCCGCCGCCGACCATCAGCGCGGTGCCGCCGGGCGGGGGAAGTTGGAACGCGTTGCCGAGCGGGCCGATCACGTTGACAAAATCGCCGGCGCTCAACTGCGCCATCCACTTCGTGCCCACGCCAACATCGCGGCCGATGATGTCGATCTCCACACCGCTCGTCGTCTCGCGCCATCCCGCAAGCGAGAACGGACGACGCAACGTCGCCTGCCGGCCGACCAGTTCCACGCCTTCGATCGGCGGACGCTCGCCGGGCGTCCATTCGTATTCTTTGTCGATGTAGTGATCGTGCAGCGGATCAACACACTGGATCTGCACGAACTGCCCCGGTTCCGATTGCGGAAAATCGGCGCACGCGAGTGTGAGTCGGTAGTGCTCCCGACAAAGCGGCGTGTTGGAGACGACGGTGGTAACGAACTGCCCGCGAAGTGATCCGGTCATTGGCTGGCGATCTTAGTGCGAAGTGGATAAAAAAAAACTTCCGGAGGGGTGGCTCCGATCCACCTCCGGAAGTGCGCCACGGCAGTGAAGCCGCGAATACCATGGTTGGGGCCGCCACTTTTGAAGGTGACAACGAAGGCGACTATAACGCTGTCCAAGATGGGTGTCAACGAACACTTTGAGATCGTACGACGACCCCGATATCGTTATAAGTGCATTATATAAAATGACTTACGACGATATCTGAAATGCGAAAAAGCGCGTCGTTTCAGTCTCGATCGAATATTGGAGCACCCCGTATTTGTGCCCACCCGCGTTCCTGATCTAAAATCGGGGGATGGCTTCATCCGACCGCTCGCAGCAAGGTTCCGGGAACGTCGTTGAGGTCGCGATCGCGATCATCCGGCGGGGTTCGGAACTGCTCATCTGCCAGCGCAAAGCCGACGCAGTGCTGGGAGGGTACTGGGAATTTCCCGGCGGGAAAATCGACCCCCACGAACTCCCCCCCGCCGCCGCCGAACGCGAAGCACTGGAAGAACTGGACGTCATCGTCCGCGCCACCGAAACCCTCGCTCCGATCACGCACACCTACGACCATGCGATCATCCGCCTGATCCCCATTCTCTGCGACTACCTCTCCGGCGACCCCAAACCCCTCGGCTGCGCCACCTTCCGCTGGGTTCCCGTATCCGCGCTATCCGACTACCCCTTCCCCCCCGCCAACGCCCCGCTCCTGAAGGAACTGCTCACCCGCTTCAAGTGAAGTTGCATCCCACCTCAACCTGAACTATTCTGTGGATCGACCGCACGGGCGTTTAGCTCAGTTGGCTAGAGCGTTGGTATCACACACCAAAGGTCACAGGTTCGAGCCCTGTATCGCCCATTTAACGGAAACCCTGCCGATCGCATGACTTAGCGAACTCCCCGACGTCGGGGCAAGCGGCTCTGAGCGAATTTCCAAAGCGGTACATACCGCTTTGGCTCTGCTCCGGAGTTCGTGTCATGCCCACCCTCACCAAGCGCGTCCCGGCTTACCGCCTGCACAAGGCCTCGGATCAGGCCATGGTGACGCTCAACTGCGTCGATCATTACCTCGGCCCATTCGGCTCGGAGGAGAGCCGCGCAAAATATGACCGTTTACTGTCCGAATGGCTGAGTGCCGGACGCTACCCGGCACCGGTCAGCCCGGCCGGCACCACACCGTCCATCGCGGTGAACGACCTGATCCTTCGGTTCTGGGAGCACATCGCGAGCTATTACCGTCGCCCCGACGGCACGCCCACCAGTGAGCCCGCGCACTTCCGCGGCGTCCTCAAGCTGACCCGGCGGCTGTACGGCAGCACCGCGGCGATCGAGTTCGGCCCGTCCCGTCTTCGCGCGGTCCGACAGGCGATGATCGATCGCGGTTGGAGTCGTCGTCATATCAACCACCAGGTCCGGCGGCTGACGATGATGTTCAAGTTCGCCGGTGCCCAGGAACTCCTTCCCGCGAGCGTCTACGAACAGCTCCGACTGGTCGAAGGACTGAAGCGCGGCCGCTCGACCGCCCGGGAAATGCCCCGGAAGCTCCCCGCGGACCCGCGCCTGATCGACGCTGTCCGGCCCTTCGTCAGCCGTCAGGTTTGGACGATGATCCAGCTTCAACTGCTATGCGGCTGCCGCCCGGGCGAGATCGTCATACTGCGCGGCTCCGAGCTTGACCGTCGCGGAACAACTTGGAAGTACCGCCCGGAACAACACAAGACGGCGCACCACGGGCGCAGCAAGACCATCTACCTGGGCCCACGGGCACAGCAACTCCTGCAGCCGTTCCTCGAAGGTCGAGATCCTGAAGCGTTCGTCTTCAGCGCCAGCGACGCGGATGTCGAACACCGCGCCCGAAAACACGCCGCACGCCAGACGCCGATGAGCTGTGGCAACCGCCCCGGCACCAACGTCAAACGGCGTCGCACCCGACCGATCCGTGCGTGCTACAACGAGGAGAGCTACGCCCGGGCCATTACCCGGGCCTGCCGGCTGGCCTTCCCACCACCGCCTGAACTGGCCAGCAAACGCATTCCGGGAAAGAAGGGGACACGCAACGAAACGGACGCAGAGTGGCGAACACGGCTCGGCGCAGAGCAATGGAATGAGGTCGTCGCTTGGCGCCGCTCGCACCACTGGCATCCGCATCAACTGCGTCACAATGCCGCCACGAACATCCGTGCCGAGTTCGGTATCGAAGCCGCACGCCTGATCCTGGGGAACAGTTCGATCCCGATGGCGGAGTTGTACGCCGAAGCGAATGAACAGAAGGCCGTCGAAATCATCCAGAGTCGGGGTTAACCGCCGACTCGGCGAAGATTCGCCGGGGCAGGAGGCGACGAGCCCGTACGCACCACGAACATTGCGTTTTCAGATCGTGGCCCGGTACATCGTCGCCTCCAAACGGCACGCCGCCTCGATCGCCCCCTTGAGCACGTAGACCTTCGGCTCCCTGGAAAACCCGAACACCCGGTAAAGCATGTAGGCGTCCGGTTCGCGTGCCGATACCCGCACCTCATTCGCCGATACCATGAACGGGAAGTGTCGCCCGTGTGTCGTCGTCTTCACTTCCAAGTGCAGTTCATCCTCGCACTCGTGACCGAAGGACACGATGTCGTAACCGAGCCCATCGCCGCGTGTGTTCGACACCCACCCGAGCTTTCCTGTCAGGTCGTCCCGCCCCGCCGCCACCAATCGGTGCTTCTCCAGGTCCACCACCCGCCGCCCGCCCATCTCGCCCAGCCGCCGGTTCATCGCGTCCCGCAACGCAAAATCGATCTGGCGAACCGGTGGCTCCAATTCCACTTTCGCAGTCATTGTGGTCGGTTCCGGCGGCGGAACAAAGACGCCCTCGACCCTGACCACCGGTGCCTCTTGTGGATTCAGCCGCGGCGCCTCAGCGAGGTCGGCAAAGAAGCTGGGATGACGAAGGAAGAACGGCTCGACGCCCTCTCGCGGAGCGGTTGCTGGTAGTTCCCGCGCGGCTTGTAGCCGTCGATGTACGGCACGTGCATCTGAACGAGGATTGCGCTGATATTGCAGTGTTTGAACGCGATCAACTGCTCGCTTCGCCCGTCGAGTTGCGGTGCAAGTTCGCGTCGCTGCGCCGTCTTTCCGTAGGCCTCCCCCATCAGTTCGGCCCGCAGCATCGCGAAGTAGTCCGCGACCGTCAGTTCGACTTCCCTGGATGACCACCCTTCTGCCACGACCGGAGCGTACCATCTGTGCCGGTTCGCGGCACCTCAGCAGTCAGGCCGCCAGCCGCAGGTACCGCCGCACCTCGCTGGCCATCGCCTTGGGCGCCGCCGTGAAATCGTGGTCGTTGAGGTCGAACAAGTGTCCGCACCCGCATCGATCGATCAACGCCGCGATCTGCGGATCGTCTCGCAGATCGCTGTGGGTGAATGCCGCCAGGTCGTCCAGTCCGAGCCAGGTCACCTCTCGCTGCGTCAACTTCAATTCTCGGTGCAGCGCCCGCGATTCTGGCGTACCCGACATCGTGAGGAACTTGAACGTGCGAACCAGCACCATGTCTGGCATTGGTCGCACGACAAGATAGCCGATCCGGTGCGACTGGATGCCGTATTCCACCAGCAGGTCCGCGCCGG
>JBBQQZ010000231.1:0-6474 GCA_038215325.1 Tepidisphaerales bacterium
GGGGCGATCTATGTCGTGCTCGAACAGTCGATCATCCGGCTGTCGCCGCAGTGATCATCAGTCCCCGGTGCGAAGAATGCGTTCGCGGTTCTGCGCTGCATGAAGCAGCCGGACGATGTGGACGCGATTGCCGACCACGCGATAGTAAATGACATGGTTGGGAAAGCCGTCCAACTGGAAACGGCGCAGGTTGGCAATGCTCTTGTGTTTGAATTCGCATCGTGTGCCGATTCCCGGCATGGCCCGTAACAGTGCGTAGGTCTGTTCCGCCGCATCGAATAGCCGCAGGGCGGCGTCTATGCTGTCGCGCGAAATGTAGTCCGCGTGAGCCTGAAGGTCTGCCTTGGCTCGAGTCGATACTTTTGCCTTCAAACTCACGGCGCTTTCACGCCGTGGCGCGCCAGAAACTCCGCTTTCTGGCGCTCCCAATACTCGGGCGTGCATTCCTCACCTTCGCCACTTGCCAGCCCATCGAGAATCAATTCCTCGATGTTCGGCGGATCGGGTGGCATGAAGTGCTGCGTCAGGACAGACTCGACATACTCTTCCGCAGAAGCGAATCCACCGGCGCGGACCCGATCTGCGATCAATTGTTCCATCTCACCATCGATGACGAAGTCGATGCGAATCATGGATCCAGTTTAACCTCTCACCGACGTTTCGGCGAGCCAAAACTCACCACGCGTACGCTTCGGGCGCTCGCTGCTGGTGCCAGTCACTGACGCCTTCGTCGCTCGGTCCTTTCGGTCCGGGGAAGATTTTATCGATGGCTTTGAGCTGGTCGTCGCTGAGCTTGATTTCGGTGGCGCGGACCGAACCGATGAGTTGCTCGATCGTTCGCGGGCCGATGATTGGGGCGGTGATGACGGGGTTGTGCAGCATCCATGCCAGCGCGACGTCGGCGGGCTTTTCGCCGAATTCGCGGCACAGGGCTTCCCAGGCCTCAAGGCGAGGGCGCTCCTTTTCGATGCGTTTCTGATTCCCTTCCTGCGCCCGGCGGCCTTCCTTCAGCTTTTCGAGCGCGCCGCCGAGCAGGCCGCTCTCCAGCGGGCTCCACGGGATCACGCCCAGGCCATACGCTTCGCACGCGGGCATCACTTCGAGTTCGATCGTACGGCTCATCAGCGAATACTTCGACTGTTCAGTCACCAAGCCAAGGTAGTTCCGCTTTTTAGCCGTCTCATTCGCCTGCGCGATGTTCCAACCGGCGAAGTTGCTCGATCCGGCGTAGATCACCTTGCCTTGACGCACGAGGGTCTCATACGCTTCCCAGGTCTCGTCCCAGGGCGTGTCGCGCGAGATGTGGTGCATCTGGTACAGATCGATGTAGTCGGTCTGCAATCGCTTGAGCGACGCTTCGCACGCGCGGCGAATTTTCACCGCGCTAATGCCGCGTTTCATGGTCAGATCGCCGGCGTCTAGGTCCATGTCGCCGTACACTTTGGTGGCGATGATCGTCCGCTCCCGCCGGCCGCCGGCTTGCGCAAACCATGTGCCGATGATCTTCTCGGTCAGTCCTTCTCCCTTTTTCCATCCGTACACGTCGGCGGTATCAAAGAAGTTGATGCCCAGTTCGTGGGCCTTGTCCATCTGCTTGTGGGCGTCGGCCTCGGGCGCGTGAGGCCCGTAGTTCATCGTTCCGAGACAAAGACGCGAGACTTGCAATCCGGTGCGGCCGAGGGAGGTGTACTGCATGGCGGTCGATTCTTTCAATGTATGGAGTTCAGACGATCAGCAAAGTGTAGGCTCGCCAACGTCGCGAGCAACCACGGAATTGACGGTTCTACGAAATTGCCCAGTGTGATAGTTGGATCGCCCACGCCAGCAGCAGGATACCCCCCCACGCCCACGATAATGCCGGCGGAAATACGATCGATTTGCGCTGGAAGCGTCTGCGGACGATCGACGCAAGCGAGAATGCGATGATCCCCAGGATCGGCAAGGTCATCGGGTTGTATTGGAGCGAGACGACGAAATCACCACGCATCAATGCGCGAAACGCCCGCGTTCCGCCGGTCGTGGGGCTTGGAATCCCGCTTGCCCATGTGAGCATTGACGGCGGAACGCGCGCGTGCGCAAGCCACCACACGTTCCAAAGCAGGTAGATTCCTGCCGCAATCAAGGGAACGTAAAACCAAGCTCGCCGGGAGATGGGCAAGTCAGCGGGCGGCATAGCGGGTGCCAACAAGCGCCACCGGGTCGACAGTTATACGCCCGCGCGGCGCTTCCCGCGCGAGCGTTGCCTATCCCCGGCTGCGCGAGTTAGGAACTGACCTTGCAGCTCTGCACGAGCCAAGGAATCCAGCAAAGTGGGAAACAAACCAGCAATAGCACGATGAACAAAATCACGCCCTGCTTGTTCAGCCCGAAGAACACTTCTTGATTGTCAACCGCCATGAGCTTACTTCCCTTCGATGAAACCTGACATGCTGGCCCGCACGGAGCCAGGCAAGCCGAAATTCTATCGCAACGCGTGCTCAATGCGAGCTTTATACCGATCTGGCAACAGCCCCGAACCGCGTCGATCGTTACATTTCCTGGCTGCCAATCAACGGCAGGAAGGTTTTTTCCCAGTAGGCGTCGGCGTCGTGTTCGGCGTCGTTGACGACACCTTGCACGCCGCGTTCGGCGTCGTCGGTCGCTGGCGGGGCGTCGAGGTTGAACTTCACGGTGAGCGTCTGCGTGCCCCGCTGCACCTGCACGCTGACCTCGTCGCCGGCCTTGAGGGAGCTGACGATCGTGCGTAACTGGTTTGGGGTGAACGTGTTGCGCAACTCGTTGCCCGGTCCGATCGCCAGAATGATGTCGCCGTTTTCGAGCAGGCGGTAGGCGACGAAGCCGCGCAGGCGGGTGAGGATGGGGACGCCGGTGGGCGTGGATTGGTCGTCTTCCGCCGCCAGAAACGGGAGGCTGACGCCGAGGAAGCCGGTGTCGAGTCGCGGGCGTTTGAGGATCGCTTCGCGTGTGCGGATGTGGACGACGACGTCCTGGAGCGGATCGATCTGCGCCGGCCTGAGCGGGACGGCTGCGGTGACGACTTCTTTCAGCAGGTTCAGTTCGCCGGGCTCGATCCCCATCAACTGCCGCTTCGCATCGGCGCGGATCGAAGGTTCGCGGTCGGCGAGCTGGTTAAACCATTTCGTTAGCTGCGCGCGACGGTCGTCCGCGAGCGCCGGGACGCACAGAAGCAGCAGGAAGATGATCGCGATCCGCAGCACGTTGGCGGATTGTAGCCGGATTGCGGCGCGCGTGTTACGACTTACGTCTTTGCCTTGGCGCGTGCCGCGAAGAACTGTTTCGCGGGATTTGGGAACAGGACCGACAGAAGCGCGTCGCGGTTGCTGGCGATGTTGGGATCGGACTTCAGCGCGGCCATAAGGTCGAACTCGGGCACTTCGTCCGCGGGCCGGCGGGTGCAGACCTTCTCGCCCGCGGCCTGCACGAGCTTTAACACCTCTGGGTCGGGCGGGCCGGGCAACTTGCCGTACCGGCCGGCGACCAGGGCTTTGAACTCCTTGGTCATCATCGAATACGGCTTGCCCGTCATCACGTTAAACGCTGCCTGCGAGCCGACGATCTGGCTGGTCGGCGTCACCAGCGGCACATAACCGGCCGCCTTACGCACGCGCACGACCTCTTCGAGGATCTTGGGCATCTGATCGAGTGTGCCCTGGTCCTTGAGCTGGTTGTGCAGGTTCGACAGCATCCCGCCGGGCACCTGCGCATCAAGTTGCTTGCGATCGACCGGCGGATAGCCCATCGCGACCATGATCTGGTCTTCGACGATCGCGATCGCCTGCTCCATCAACGCCGGCTCGCGCGACTTGGCATATTTGCCCAGCAGTTCGACGACATTCGCCAGCAGCTTTCGCATCGCGGCGTCCGGTTCGGCGGGCCAGGGTTTGCCGAAGTGCTCGGGCGTGGCATCGACGGCTTTGAGTTCGTTGCGAATCTTGCGCAGCTCGGCGTCGATCTTCGGCGCCAGCTTCAGGTCGGCATTCGACTTGATCCCCATTTCGCGCGCGAACCACGACATCAATTCCACCGGCGGCTGGCTGGTCCCGCCTGCCATCGGGCCGTAAGCGGTGTCGAGGTGGGTGATGCCGAGCATCATGCCGACCAGGTAGGTCGTGATTGCCAGTCCGTTGGTGCAGTGCGTGTGCAGCGACGTTTCGACGCCGGGGAAGGTGCGCTGGATCGCTTCGATCATCTCGAACGCGTCGCGCGGGTGCAGCAGGCCTGCCATGTCCTTGATGGCGAGGGAGTCGGCTCCCAGTTCGAGCGCCTGGCGGGCGAAATCGACGAAGTGTTGGACGTCGTGGATCGGGCTGGTGGTGTACGACAGCGCCGCCTCGGCGTGGCCGTCGTAGGTTTTCACCGCCATGATCGGGACCATGATGTTGCGCGTGTCGTTGAGCGCATCAAAGATGCGTACGCGGCGGTTGCCGGACCGGACGGCTTCTTTCAGGAACGAGACGACGATATTGTCCGGATAGGGCGTGTAGCCAAACAGGTTTTGCCCGCGACAGAGCGACCGGATCGCGGGGCCGTCCTTGCCGAGAACCTTGTAAAACGCATCGAGACGCTCGAACGGATCGTCGCCGGTGAAACGCAGGGCGCTATCGAGGGTGGCACCGCCCCAGAGTTCCAGGATGGCGTAGCCGCTGTCCTGGAGCATGGGCAGGACGCGAAGGCACTGCGCGGTACTCATCCGGGTCGCCAGAAGAGACTGATGGCCGTCGCGGAGGGAGGTGTCGATGAACTGAATACTGTCGGGCACGTGGTTTTCCTCGAAACTATGGAGCACCCCCGTACGCCTGATCGCATCCTAACCGCTCGTGCGATTGTCCGCGAGTGTAGCCATGTGAGGCTTTGCGTCGCACGCGCCCTTATTTTGCCGGAGCGGTCTTGGAAAGCTGCGTCAACATGGTCTGCACCTTGTGGACCATCTTCTGGCGGTTCAATCGCTGGTAGATGCTTAGCGCGGTCAGGAGCATTTGGCGCGCTTTCTTGAAGTCTTTGGCCTTGGCTTTAACGAGCCCCAGGTTCCCATACGCCGCCGCCACCGCGCCGAATCGGGCGATTTTGTCGTTCAGAGTGACGGCTTTGCGGAGCATCGAATCCGCCTCGCTCAGTCGGCCTTCGGGGCTGTTGTAGACCATCAGCCCCAGCACGCCGTAGTTCATCGCCATGCCTTCAACGCGGTCCAGGCGGCTGTTGATCTCAAGCGCCTTGCGGAACACCAGTTCCGCATCCCGTGATTCGCCGCGACGGTGGTGGATGAACCCGATATTTCCATAGCAGTCGGCCTCGCGGTCCTCGTTGCCGGTCAGCTTCTTATACATGAACAGCGCTTTGTTGTGGTACTTGTGCGCGTCGTCGATCTGATCAAGCAACTGATGTACCAGCCCGAGATTGGCGTACCCGTCCGCCTCGGCGAGCAGGTCGTCTTTCTTTTCGGCCTGGTTGATGATGCGGATGAAGATTTTCTTCGCCAGGTCGAACTTGCCCAGCGCGCACAAGATCAACGCCTGGCGGGTGAGTCCGTCGAGTTCGCTGGGGATGCGAAGCAGGACCGCGCTCACCGCATCCATCGCGGTGTTGTAGTCGCCGTCGAGGTAGGCGAGCGTTTCGATCTCGCGATTGCGGCTCACCAGGTCGTGAGCGCCTTCACGATCGCCTTCCAGAAAGCCGACCATCGCGCTGCTTTCGTGACGGAGATCGAACTGCTGGATGAGTTTGTCCGCATTCTCCACCCCGCGTCCGGCGGCGGCTTCGATGCGGCGGATGGCGCGACGGGCCTGAACACGCAACCCTTCGGTCCGCTCGATGACCGTCTGCGTCTGGTTATGCCGCTCCGCCATCGCGAGGATGCCGTTCTCCACGCGCTCCAGCAGCGCGTTGTACTCGATGAGCCGCATTTTCCGTTTCACGCCGATCAACATCCAGACGCACGCCATGCCGATCACCGGCGCGGCGATCGCCAGCACGTTCAGCCAATCGTCGATGCGGTGTTCGAACTTCAGATGCCAGACCGCGAATCGCAACACCAGCACCGTCGCAAAGAGCATGAATCCCAGCAGCAGGAACCGATTGACCCGCCGCAACTGAAGTTCGGGGTCGAACGCTTTCTGCTTGCGGCGCGTTTCGGCGTCGACGATTTCCTGCTTGCGGATGCCGGCGCACGGCTCGCAGGCCTTCAGATCGTCCTGCTCCACCAGCGTCACCCCGGCGGCGCCGCAATCGGGACAGACTGCCACACCAATCGCGTGTCGTTCCCGCACGTCCAGTTTGACGCACGATTCGCACCAGTATCGGCCGGAAGAATCGCGGATGCGCTTGGAGTCGGCGAGGTCGGTCCCGCACATGCAGCACGCTTTGCGCACCGACGTATCAGAGGATGGCTCCAGATCGTCCGCCGTCGACATGGAAAAGCACTCCGTACGGAGACCCGATTCAACTTCCGCCGCGGGC
>JBBQQZ010000232.1:0-6403 GCA_038215325.1 Tepidisphaerales bacterium
AAACGCCAGCCCGAGCGCGTGCGGAATTACCTGCTGCGAAAATGGTCGATCGAGTGGATTCGCGATACTCCTTTGTCGTACATCAAGTTGTGCGTAATCCGGGTGGGTAAAACGTTGTGGCTGGACTGGGATCATCCGAAGGCGTGGAATGTGCTGAATGTGGGGTCGCGGTCGGTGTTGCTACTGGCGATGATCGCTGTAGCTGCGTCGCCCATGCGGCGGCTGGGAATGGGCGACGCAGGCGTCGCAGCTACACTGGTTGTGGCGATTGGGCTCGTCGTCGCGGCCGCGTTCACCCTGTCTGAAGCGCGCAACAACGTCTTCATGGATTTCCCGCAACTTGTGGCCCTGGCTTGGTTTGCCGATAGGAAACTGGGCTGATGCGATACCTGCTGGCGACCCACATCACCGCTTACCCTGGCCAATCCCCCGGCGTCCTCCGCTGGCCGGGGGCGTGGGTGGCGGATGTGCAGGCGCAGGCGCGGGCGCTCAGGGACGCGGGATTTGAACTAACCATCGCTGCGCCCATGCTGGATACGATCGAAGCCCGCGCGCTCGCGAAACAGGAGTTCGTCGATCTAAAGCTCGCGGATCAGCCGTTCCGGTTCGTCCCGTTGCCCGGCTTCCGTACGGCGACGCAATTCGTCGCGGCGCGGTCCGAATTACGCAAAATCGTCGCACAGCACGCCAAAATCAGCGATGTCGTTCAACTCGGGCCAGGCGGGCATCCGGTGTCGCTCGGGCAGACGCTCTGGCCAACCATCGCGGGGCTAACGGCGAAGAAGGTCTTCGTTTTTGCGTCCGACCCCATCCCCGCGCGCGAAAAACACGCCACCAGCGGCCGAAACCCCGCGAAACGACTCGCCAAGCAACTCGCCGTCCGGCAACTGCAAAACTTCTGCGCCAAAGCGATCCACGACGCCGACGTCGTCTTCGCCCAGCACCCCAGCGTCCAGCAGCGGTTCAGCAAATTCTGGTCCGGCCACTGCCACACGCTGTTCACCTCCCAACTGCCCGACTCTCTCACCGGCGTCCCCCACACGCCCGATAACCGCAAACCGCTTCGCCTGCTCTGCTTCGGCAGTTCCACCCTCACCCGCGGGCTCGACCACCTCCTCCGCGCCATCGCCAAGGCCCAAAGGCTTAGCGCCAAGGTCGAACTCGACCTCGCCGGCGACCTGATCGGCTCGGCCGACCTCATGGACCTCATCCGAACCGAAAAACTTGAGTCCGCCGTCCGCCTGCACGGCGTCGCCAATCCCTCGCTTACGCGTCAGCTCATCTTTGCCGCAGACGTCTTCATATCAAGCTCACTCATTCCGAGCACCGACCCGATAATCTTCTTGGCCGTGGCACGGGGATTGCCGATTGTTACATACCAGAGCGGCGTATTGGATGATCTGTTGATCCAGGCCAACGCCGGCCTGGTTGTGCCTCGCGGCGAGACGAATATGCTCGCCCAGGTGATCCTCGACCTCTCGCGCGACCGCGCGCGAGTTGAGACTATGTCAAAACAGGCGATCGCCTGGGCCAGCGCGTCGAGCCTCGACGCGGTCCATCGCGATCGGGCAGGAAAGGTCAAAGCGCTGTTCAACTGATGAAAGTTCTCGTCGTCATCGTCAACTACCGCACGCCGGGCCTCACCGTCGACTGTTTGAAGTCGCTGGCGCCCGAGATCGCGCGCGTAGGCGACGTACAGGTCGTCGTCACCGACAACAAATCGCCGGACGACTCGGTGGCGGTCATCGGCGACGCGATCAAGTCCCTCGGCTACGGCTCCTGGTGCCGCCTCATCCCGCTCGAAAAGAACGGCGGGTTTGCGTACGGGAATAATGAAGCTCTTAAGCAGTATGGTTGTAGCCGCGACGCCTGCGTCGCCCATTCGACGGAAGAATTGGCGACGCAGGCGTCGCAGCTACCGAAACCCGAGTACATCTGGCTCCTCAACCCCGACACCATCGTCCTCGACGGCGCTCTCACCGAACTGACCAACTTCCTCGACACCCACCCCACCGTCGGCATCGCCGGCGGGCGGGCGGTAAATCGTGACATGACCGTCCGCAACAGCGCGTTCCGCTTCCACTCTCCCCTGGGAGAGATCGAAGGGGCGCTCCGGTTCGCGCCGGTCTCCAAGGCGCTAAAGAACTATATCGTCGCGCCCGGCGTGCCAGAGACGCCGGAAAAGGTCGACTGGGTCAGCGGCGCGAGCATGATGATCCGCCGCGAGGTGTTCGAGAAAGTCGGCCTGCTCGACGACGGGTACTTCATGTACTACGAAGAGACCGACTTCTGTCTTCGCGCCGCGCGCGGGGATTTTAGTTGCTGGTACGTTCCGCAGAGCCGAATCGTTCATTTGGTCGGCCAAAGCTCCGGCGTCACCGGCGCCAAGCGCGGCGCGAAGCGCCGGCCGAAGTATTGGTTCCAATCGCGGGCGCGGTACTTCAAGAACAATCATGGCCCGCTGACGATGCACACCGCGAACGTGTCGTGGTTGATCGCCTACCCCGCCGGGCGACTGTGGCAACTGCTCCGCGGCAAGCGGCGGGACGATCCGCCGCAGTTGTGGTGGGACTTTTTGCGTTACAACTACCTCCCATGCAACCGCTGAACGAAGAACAACGCATCGCCGACGCCATCAGCGCTCCGGCGCCGACGACGCCCTCGTCGGAAACGCCGGGGATGGAAATCCGTCCCGACAGCGACATCGCGCTGGGCACAATCAACCTGAACCCGCCGGGCATGTCGCTCTTGGAACTGCTCAAGGAAGATTACGCCACGCACGAGCGCGACCTGCTCAGCCAGGGCTTCTGGGCGATCGCGGTCCACCGTTTCGGCAACTGGCGCATGGGCATTCGCAGCAAGATCCTGCGTTTGCCGTGTACGATCATCTATAAATTGTCGTTCAAATTCGTTGAATGGACCTGCGGCATCAGCCTGAAATACACCACCCGCGTCGGCCGGCGCGTTCGGATCTGGCACCAGGGCGGGATGACGCTGGGCGCGCTCGAAATCGGCAACGACGTCCACATCCGCCAGAACACCACCTTCGGCGTAAAACGTCGCGGCGACCCGCGCTGGATGAAACCGATCATCGCCGACCGCTGCGACATCGGCGCCGGTGCCGTGATCGTCGGCCCCATCACCATCGGCCACGATTCGACCATCGGCGCCAACGTCGTCATCGCCAAGGACGTCCCGCCCAACAGCCTTGTTGTCGTTGCTGCCCCCGTTATCAAACAGAAGAAGCTGCAGATGAACGCAGATGAGCGCAGATAAGAAATACATTCATATGCTTCTTCTGCATCTGCGTTCATCTGCGTCCATCTGCGGCTAACACATGCTTGGAATCATCGCGATCGGTCGAAACGAAGGCGACAGGCTCAGGGCCTGTTTAGCCGCCGCGTCCGCGCGGCGTGATGCGACGATCGTCTACGTCGATTCCGGCTCGACCGACGGTTCGCGCGATCTGGCGAAATCATTCGGCGCGCACGTTGTCGAACTCGATCTCAGCAAACCCTTCACCGCCGCCCGGGCGCGCAATGAAGGGTTCGCGAAGCTGATCGAAATTTCGCCCGACGTCGAATTCGTACAGTTCATGGATGGGGATTGCGAACTCCAGCCGACCTGGATCGACCGGGCACTGGAAGAGTTTCGCGGCAGGCCGCAGGCGGCGGTGATCTGCGGACGACGCCGCGAGCGATTCCCCGACGCCTCCGTCTACAACAAGCTCTGCGACATCGAATGGAACACCCCCCTCGGCAAAGCGCTCGCCTGCGGCGGCGACGCGCTGATGCGCGTCAAAGCGTTCCAACAAGTCAAAGGCTACAACCCGTCCGTTATCGCCGGTGAGGAACCCGAGATGTGCGTTCGCCTCCGCGCCGCCGGGTGGGAGATATGGCGAATCGACGCTGAGATGACGCTGCACGACGCCGCCATGACGCGCTTCAACCAGTGGTGGAAGCGCAGCTACCGCGCCGGCCACGCCTACGCCGAAGGCAACGACCGCCACGGAAATCCGCCCGAACGATTCCGCGAAAAAGAAGTAAAAAGCAACGCCACGTGGGGGCTTCTCTGGTTCATCCCGATCGCCTGGCCGCTGCACGCGCTGCTGGGGCTGAAGATCGCCAAGTACATGAAATCCAACCGCGGACTATCGACCAAAGACTCGCTGCTCTACGGCTTCTCCGTCGTCCTCGGCAAACTGCCGCAGATGCTGGGGCAACGGAAGTACCACGCGAACAAGGCCGCAGGTCGACAGGAAAAAATCATCGAGTACAAGGGAGCGACGACGTAGGCAATCCCGGTGCCACGGCTTGGTACTCCAAGCCGTGGTCCGCTGGCCTATCACGGTTTGGAGTACCAATCCGTGGCACCCTGCATTGTCGTAGGGTTCGCCGTGCGAACCATTCGCGCCGAAGACGGTTCGCACGGCGAACCCTACTAGGCATCGAAAGCCCCATGAAGCCCAAGATCGCCTACATCGCCGGCCAATTCCCGCTGCGGAGCGAGACGTTCGTCTACCGCGAAGTCCGCGAACTGCGCCGCCGCGGGTGGGATGTGACGTGCGTCACGCTGCGCCCCAGCACCGACATCCCCGACCACGCCGCCGACCTCACGCGTGAACTCCTCACCGTCTACGGCGAACACAAGCTCGGCGGGATGAGCTGGATCTCCGTCCGCGACGCGATCCTCACCGGCGAATCCACCGCCATCGCCGAACGGCTGAAACTCGTCTACCAGTCCCGCGCCGCCGGCGCACTGGCGAAGCGTCTGAAGGCCCTGGGCATCCAGCACATCCACTGCCACTTCGCCCACGCCCCGGCCACCATCGGCATGTACGCCGCGATGCAACTCGGCATCCCCTTCAGCTTCACCGGCCACGCCAACGACCTCTTCCAGCGCCGCGTGCTGCTGAAACGAAAACTCCAACGCGCCAAGTTCGTCAGTTGCATCAGCCATGAACACCGCAAACTCTACAACAGCATCCACGCCCGCCCTGACGCCGGCTACCCAATCATCCGCTGCGGCGTGGATGTCGATGCATTCTCTTCCGTCTCACGCAGCACGCAGGACACGGCACCAACCATCCTCACCGTCTGCCGTCTGGTCGAAAAAAAGGGCGTCGACACGCTCCTCCGCGCGTTCTCGCAACTCGCAACGTCCAACGCGCAACTCCTCATCGCCGGCGACGGCCCGCAGCGGGGAGAACTTGAAAAAATCGCCGCCGACGCGAAGTCAGAACACGTTCACTTTCTGGGTGCCGTGTCGAACGATCGCGTTCGCGAGTTGCTGCAATCGAGCCACATCTTCGCCCTCCCCTGCCGCGTCGATCGCAACGGCGACAAGGACGGCATTCCCGTCGTATTGATGGAAGCAATGGCCTGCGGCCTCCCCGTCATCGCCGGCGACCTGCCCGCCATCCGCGAACTGGTCATCGACCACAAAACCGGCCTGCTCGTCGACGGCCTGAGCGTCGAGCCGACCACGAACGCCCTACGCGCACTGCTCGACGACGTGAACCTGCAATCCCAACTGGGACGACAAGGCCGCGCCCGCGTCCTGGAAGAATTCTCCCTCAATGAGAACGTGACGCGCCTGGAATGCGCGATCCAGAACTAAAAGAAGCCGCAGATGAAATGCGAAGACCTTAGCCACGAATAGGACACGAATGAATGCATTGCATTTCCCTGTCTTATTCGTGCTTCATTCGTGCCATTCGTGGCCAATCGCATTTTCATCTGCGTCCATCTGCGGCTCACCGTTTCTTCAGCACCACTTCAATCGACCGCACGCACAACTCGTCAAACTCGTTCGTCTTCGTTCGGAAACAGGACGGGTGCTGGTCGATGAGATCGACGAAGCTGACGTTCATTTTTTCGACGTAGCTCACGCGTTTGAAGCGATGATCGCGCAGCGAGAAGAGGTCGCGGAAGTAGGCCAGGGGCAGGCGGTTGACGTTGGGCGTAAGCCGGCGGCGGCCGGTGGTGTCGGAGAAATGGTCGAGGTCGGCGGCGCGGAAAAGATGGTGCAGGTACGGCACGTCGATGCGGCCCCACTGGTGCGGGCCGAACGCGCTGTTCCACAGCGGGCCGAAGCTGGCATACAGCACGCCGCCGGGTGCGAGCACGCGATACGCCTCATCCAGCACCGCCGCGGGGTCGGTGAAGTGCTCGAAGGCGTCGAAGGAATAAAGCAGGTCCGCTGACCCGTCGTCGGCCGACAGCCTGGCGGCGTCTTCGATGCGGATCTCGACGCTCGATCGCGCCTCGTCGGCGAAATTCTCGTCCGACAGATCGATGCCGGTGACAGAACGGAGCTGCCTTGCCAGGTGCATCGCGACGCGGCCATCGCCGCAGGCAAGTTCGATCGCGCGCGTCTCGGCCGGATCGCCGGGGAGATAATC
>JBBQQZ010000233.1:0-6403 GCA_038215325.1 Tepidisphaerales bacterium
GAACCGTATGAATACATTGTGACACCCTCGGGATCTTGCGCGGCGATGGTTCGTGAGCAGTTTCACGAACTTTTTCATAACGATCCGGCCTGGTCGGCGCGGATGGAACGCGTTCGCGGTAAGACGTTCGAATTCGTCGAGTTTCTGGTCAAGGTGCTCAAGGTCGATTTGAAAGGCCTGAATCTTCCCGAACCCGAGACATTCACGTTCCACTACACCTGCCACGGCCGAGGGATCGGGTTGACGGATGAGCCGGTGCAGATTCTGAAAAAGCTTGGCAATGCGTCGTTCATCCCGATGGAAAAAACCGACCAATGCTGCGGCTTCGGCGGGACGTTCGCGATCAAGTATCCGGAGATCAGCGAAGCGATCGTCGACGACAAGGTCAACTGCATCAGCGCCACCGGCGCCCAAACCACCATCTGCAACGACGCCGGCTGCACCATGAACATCAGCGGCATGTGCAACCGCAAAGGTGTCAAAACCGAAATCAAACACATCGCCGAAGTCCTTGCTGAAGCGATGGGGATTGAGACGTCGAAGTTGTAGGGATTTTTCCCTCCTGCGCCAGGGAACATTGCCGGGTTGAAGGTCAACGCGGTGAACGTCAACTTCAACGATCCACCGGTGCGGGCAAGTAACGCGCGATTCGTCGTCGCTCACCGCCAGAACGGGCGGCGGGTGTCGCGCGCGGGCGCACGGGCAACGCTTGCGCTGATTCTGAAGACGGTGATGTCGGGATTGTTGAACACGTGCATCGGGTGCTCGGCGTTGCGGGCCCAGACGACGGGGCAGGTGTCGAAGAGTTCGCGGTAGAAGCGCTGGTGATGGGCGAAATTTTCGTTGCTGTCCGGGCTGGCTTTGGTGGCGGGATCAAGGAAGCGTTCGTAGCTGGTTCCGGCGACCGCGACGTACTTCACGCCGCGGGCGCGCAGGTCGCTGACCGAGCCGACATCCGACGCCCATCGCCTGCGGATGACCGAGGCGTGGGTCTGGTTTTTCAGCCCGCCATTCAGTTCGGTATAGGTGTCGGCGACGATCAATGTGCCGCGCGGGAGCGTGCGGTTGATCCAGTCGGCGAGCAGTTCGTGGCTGTCGACGACGAACTGCCGGTCGTAATCGCGAAACCGCGTTGCCTGCCAACTCGCCAAAACGATGATCGAGATCGCCAGCACGATCTGTCGCCACTGCGGCCGATCGATCAGGTTCGTCAGCCACACGATCCCCAGCGCCGCGAACACGTACAGCAGCAGAGAGGCCGGGAGGATGTAGCGATAGAACGGGATCGCGGAGTACGAAACTGCCGTGGTGTAAATCGCGATCGTGATGCCGAGCCAGATCGGGAAGAGGATCGGTTCACGTCGGAAGCGGAATTGCTTAACGATCCACGGCTGTCGCGGGGCGTGAGGATCAGGCAGGTGCAGGCGCTGGCGGCGAGAGGACGCTTCGGGAAACGGTTCAAGGCGCTGGTGGACGGCGCGGCGGCGCATCAGCAGCAGGCCGATGGGGACGGCGGCGCTGAGCCAGAGGACGTGGGGCATCACTTCGTCGCGCATCATGCGGATGAAGAAGTCGTTGGGCAGGTCCATGGTGACGCCGGAGTGTTCGGTCGTGGCGTGGCGTTTCTCGCTTTCGAAGGCCAGGACAAAATCGTCCCACTTCTCGATCGCGCGCCAGTTGATGCGTTGCCACACGTCCCAGCCGGAATAGGCGAGCAGCACCAGGCAGATCGGGATGAGCCACCAGCGCCTGAAGTTCGCCATGATGATCGCCAAGGCCGCCGGGACGATCATCGCCGCGCCCGCGTACTTCCCCGACGCCGCCAGCGCGACCGCGGCACCCATCAGCGGAGCAAGCAGGATTTGCACCGACCAGTGGTTGCGCCTGCACATCGCCGCCGCCACGCACACCACCGCGGCCACGCCGAGGCAGAGCGAAGGCTCTTCCTTGAAGTATCGTGAATGCGCCAAAAGCGCCGGACAGAGCGCCGCCGCAATTCCCGCAACCGTAAACCCCGCCCACCCGGCGGCGAAAAGCCCGGCCCACGCCAGCAGCACCACCGCGCCGGCGGACAAATACGCCGACGTATCCCGCCCGGCGAAGACCAGTTCCTGGCGCATCCGAGTGCTCCCTCGGGAGAACTGCTCCTGCAACGACTCCATATCGACCCCGCGCTGGTCCAGCACCCAGATCGCGGCCTCCAACATCAACTGCGGGTGGTTGAAGTTCCGTTGATTGCTGAGGAGCTGGTCGGCCTTGGTCGATTCGTCGGGGTGGTAGTAGACCGGAAACTTATTGTTCTGCGAAAACGCGCTGGCGGAGAAGAAAAACAGCCCCGCCGAAAGCGCCAGGATCAGCACGGTCTTGATCGCGACCCACGCCGCCCGCAGCGCGATCCCGCGAACCGTCCCGGTTGTGACAACGACCGCGGGCGAGGGAGTCTGAGATTGCACCAAGGCTGCGCTCATGAGAACCGAACCGCCACGAACCCCCGCTTCAGCGAAGAAGGACAACCTGTGATACCGCCGAACGGGTGGGATGTTAAGGGACCCGCTAAGCAATAACGGTCCCAGCTATTGAGGGGTGGCGACATCGTTCCATTTGGGCAGAAGGTCATCGAACCGAATGGCGATGCTGGTTTTGAAGTCGTCGGTCACTCGGCGGCCGATTTCGTAGACGCGGCGGATGGCGTTGACCGTGACTCGTAGGCCGGTGGTCGTCGAGGTTTTGCGCATCAAACGCGACAAACCCGCGCCGATCCTTCTCCGACAAGGGCATCCGGAAGGCCCGCGTCTGCTCCTCAATCTACGGCTCGTACCGATCCTTAGGGACCATCCTTGGTTCCTTGTTGTTAGCCAACAGACCATCCGTGGCCTGCCACATTTCGCGTCGCGGCTAGCCGAGAGCGAGAAATTTTTTCAGGAAAAAACCGCTGGCGCTGCGCCTTTGTCACGACAAAGGCGCAGCGCGCCTGGTCTATATGAAGACATGTGCCAATGCAACGACCACGAACCCGCGAGCGGCATGGCCGAGCAGCCCCGTCCACTCGCCGCTATGACCCGAGTAACCATGGAACTGCACGATCGCCGGCGTCTTCCCCTGGATCGTCCGCGGCTTCAGCAACTTGGCGTGGATTCGCGCGCCGCGAACGCCCGTGAAGTAAAGGTGAAAACACTCCATGTTCATGGACGGGCTGTAGGCGATGCTGAGAAATGGTCAGCTTTTGCGGAATGTAAACAACCGATCGGGCGATACATTTCCTCGACACGGCCGATCGCCAGCGGGTACAACATCCGCATGACCGCCGCCGAACTTGCCGGGAAGATTGACCACACGATCCTGAAACCCGAGGCATTGCTGGCCGACGTGGACAAGATCGTCGACGAGGCGATCGGGTATCGCTTCGCGAGCGTCTGCATCTCGCCACCTTTTGTCGGCCACGTGAGCAAACGATTGGCTCGCAGCGGTGTCAAAACGTGTACGGTGATCGGGTTTCCGAACGGGACACACAAGCCGACGATCAAGGCGATCGAAGCGACCAGCACGATTAAAGATGGCGCGGACGAAGTGGATATCGTCGCGTACCTGCCGAACCTTCTTCGGCTGGACCTGGACGCGGCGCGGGACGAACTGCTGGAGATCGTACGTGCCGCCCGGGCGACGCGCAGTGACGTGGTCATTAAGGTGATCGTGGAGTCGGCGGCGCTGGTGGCGATTAATGGGGAGCGAGCGGAAGAGACGCTTGCCCTCGCCTGCCGCGCGGTGCAGGAAAGCGGTTGCGATTTCATCAAGACTTCGACCGGCTTCCACCCGGCCGGGGGCGCTGGGGCGGAAGTCGTCGGCTGGATGAGGAAATACGGCGGGGCGAACATCAAGGTGAAGGCGTCGGGGGGGATTCGCGATCTGAAGACGGCTCGGGCGATGCTGGAGGCGGGCGCGGATCGGCTGGGCGTGAGTGCGTCGGTGGCGATTGTGAAAGAATTGTCGGGCGCGCTAAATCAGGCGTCGTCGGCGGGATACTGACGTTAGAATGGTTGCGGGGACGGTTCTTGCTGCGAACGGGTGTGCCATGCTGAGATTGTTTGCCGCGATGGTCGGAGTGCTGGTGATGGGCTCGGTTCTGCGCGCGCAAGCGCCCGCGCCGGCGGCGAACGCTCCGGTGATGGCGAAAGAGATCGAGGCCGCGATCGCCAAGGGCAAGGCGGCGCTTTACAAGTTGCAGAAGCCTGACGGGACGTGGGAGGAAGTTGCCCAGCCCGAAGCCAACACCGGCGGGGATAGCTCGCCCGAGGGAACGCAGTGGGGCGGCAACACCGCGATGGCGCTCTACGCGCTGCTGTCCAGCGGTGAGAAGCCGAACGACCCGAGGCTGGCGAACGCGATCGAGCTGTTGAAGACCCAGAGCGTGGTCGGAACGTACGCGGTGTCGCTGAAGTGCCTCGTCTGGCTGCAACTTCCTGCCACGCCTGAAGTGAAGCAGGCGATGAACCGCGACGCACGCCTGCTGCGAAGCATGGCACGGGCGTCGAAGAACGGAACGCCGGTCTGGGATTACGGCCCGCAGAATCGCAAGAACACCTACAGCCTTTCGCGCACACAGTACGCGACGCTGGGCATGTGGGCCGCGAGTGAGCTGGACGTTGAAATCCCAAACGACTTCTGGAAACTCCTCGAAAAGACATGGGAAACCAGCCAGCAACCCACCGGCGGGTGGAAGTACAAATTCGAGGCCGACATTGGTGGCGGGGATCTCAACCACACTACCGTCTGCATGACTGCCGCGGCGCTGGCGTCGCTGTACATCGCGCAGGACTTTACGAAGGGGGATTTCTATGCCGGTGCCAAGGGCAACGCGACTAGCGAGCCGATCGAGCGCGGGCTGAAGTGGCTGGCCGCCAACTTTAAGGAACGCGTCGTCTCCGACAAAAAACTGGAGCGTGAATTCTACTATCCCCAGCTTTACGCGCTGGAGCGCGTCGGTCTGGCCAGCGGGCTGCGGCGTTTTGGCGAGTACGACTGGTACGCCACCGGCGCCAAGTGGCTGCTGAAAAAACAGAGCGCCGCGGGTAGTTGGAGCGGCTCGTTCGGCGCGATCCCGGATACGGCGTGGGCAATCCTGTTCCTCCAGCGCGGGCAGACGCCCGTGGCATTTAACAAGTTCGATTACTCGCCGGGCGTCGTCGATCCGAAGAAGGCGACCTGGAACCAGCGGCCGCGCGATATCGCGAACCTGACGCGATGGTTGTCCAAATCCCTGGAGCGCGAACTGCGCTGGCAGATCGTGCGCAGCGACTCCGATCTGGACGCCATGCTCGAGTCGCCCGTGCTTTACATGGCAGGCGATGAGGCGGTGGAGTTTAAGCCGGAGACCAAGAAGCTCCTCAAAGACTACGTCGAGCACGGCGGGATGATCGTCGTGAACGCCGACATGTCGAACGCGGCGTTCAGCAAGGCGATTTACTCGCTGGGCACCGAACTGTTTGCGCCCTTCGAGTGGCGCGACCTGCCCGATTCACACCCGATTTGGACGAACCAGAACTACAAGCGCGATGGCATGAAAGGCCGCGTCGTGGTCAAGGGGCTGAGCAACGGCGTGCGGGAACTGATGATCATGCTCCCCACCGGCGACCCGGCGCGGGCGTGGCAACTTCGTAGCGCCAACCAGCGCCCCGAAGCCTGGCAGACCGCCGCCAACATTCTCAGCTATGCGACCGACAAGACGACCTTCTACTCGCGCGGTTATTCCTGGCTCGCCGGCCCGGCAACCGGCACCGGCAGCACCACCAAGCCGAGCAGGACGCTCACCATCGGCCAACTGAAGTACGCCGGCAACTGGAATCCGGAACCGCAGGCGCTAGCGCAGCTCGGCAAGTACGCGCTGGCGAAGAAGGGGATCGACATGAAGATCCAGGTGGTCGAGGCCGGCCAGCCGATCGAGAAGATCGACCTGCTGGTCATCAGCGGGACGGTCGAGTTTCAATTCGACGAAGTCGCTCGCAAAGCGATCCAGACCTACGCCGAGTCCGGCGGTACGGTGCTGTTCGAAACCGCTGGCGGCAGCGGAGGCTTTGCGACCAGCGCGGAGTCGGAACTGGCGACGATGTTCCGCGCCGAGAACCTGAAACAGGTTCCCGCAAAGGACGCGATCTTCGGCACGGATCTGAAGGTGGAGTATCGGCCGTACAATATGCAGACGATCGGCAACCTCGGTGCCCCGTCGCTTCGCGGCGTGGAACAGAAGGGCCGAATGATCGCACTACTGAGCCGCGAAGACCTGTCCGCCGGGTGGCTCGGCGTGCCGACCGACGGCATCACGGGCTACACGCCGGAATCGGCGCGCGCGATGATGGCGAACGTGCTGGCGTCGCTGAAAAAATGAAGCTGGGAAATGGAAGAAACAAGA
>JBBQQZ010000234.1:0-6392 GCA_038215325.1 Tepidisphaerales bacterium
CCGGACAGGTCTGACGCGGGAGGAGGATCAGTTCCTTGCCGCAGTAGCGGTCGGTGTTGACGTAGACGACCAGCGCGAGCCCGGTGGTTTCAAATTCGTTGAGCCCGAACTCGGCGATTTCGATCGATTCATCCGCGCGGGCGACGATCCCCGCTCGCTGTAACAGATCGGCGGCGCGTTGCTGGTGGCGTTTGACTTCGCTGCGTTTAATCATGGTCGCTCCTTAAATTGCAGGGACGAAGGCAGGACTTCCCAGCCGTTGGCTAGGCGCTCTTCGATTTCGGACAGGCTGCGCACGCCGCTGGTGGCGTCGGGGCCTTCGCAACCACAGGCACCGGCGCCGATGGCTCGTTCAAGCGACTGCTCGACGCTATCTCCGCGCGCCTGGCTGGCAAGGAAGCCTGCGATCGTGCAGTCGCCGCTGCCGTTGGTGTTGACGACGTCTACCCGGCGGCAGGGGATGTGCCGCTGCTGTTTTGCGTCGGCATAGAACAGGCCCTGGTTGCCCAGTTTCAGCAAAACCGCGCCGCACGACCATTCAAGGCAGCGCTCTGCCAGCGATCGCGCGGCGGTTGCGGTGAGGTCGATCGGGCGGTTCAGCATGATGCTGAGTTCGTCGAAGCTGGGGGTGAACAGATCGACGCTCGGGAGCACTGTGCGGAACCAGTCGAACCAATCGACCTGACCCGCTTCGGATGCAGGGTCGAGCGAACAGAGATCGAGCGAGGTGGTCAATCCTGCATTGCGGGCGCGGTTGAAGATCGCCTGCGCGTGGCCGCTTTCGCGGAAAATCTCGCGCATGATCGGCGGGTAGCCGAAGTGCAGATGCGACGCGCCGGCGAGGCTGGACTCGGGCACGTCGTCTTCGGTAAAAGTGTCATTCGCGCCGGGACAATGAATGAACATCCGATCGACCCCCGGCGGGGCAACGACGACGCTGTAGCTGGTCGTCTCCCCATGGGCCGTGCGCAGGCCGGAGGCGAGTCGCGGGGATAGCGCATCAAACAGTGACCGGATCGCGTCGCCAAACAGATCATCACCGATCTTGTGGATCAGTTTCACAGGCGCGCCCAGCCGATGCAGCGCGACACCCACATTCGACACCCCGCCGGTGGAAAGCATTGCGGCTCCGACGCGCACGAGGGTGCCGGGGTCGAGCGTCGTGCGCGACGGGAAACTCGGGATGATGTCGAGGCAAACGTGCCCGGCGACGATGATCATGCTATTCCACGGTTTGCATGGGACAACAGATCGCACAGATGAAATACAGAACTGTTCACGCTGGAGCCCGCATTTCATCTGTGCGATCTGTGTCCCATTTAACCCAATATCCTGCGCCACTTCTCCAAACTCGCCTTCACCTTATCGGGTTGAGTCGAACCCGATTTCTTCAATCCGTCCACCTTCACGCTCGTCGACGTCCCGGAATACGCAGTCCCGCGCGGCGTGGCTTTCAGATCATCATCCAACGGACGGAACGGCGTGATGCTCAACTTCTGCAACTCCCCATGATAGCTCTTGACCGCCTCGGCGGGTTCGATCTCGCCATCGGCGAGCCAGCGGAGGTGTTGGACGAAGGTGGTCTGGTGTTCGCTGTTGTTGATCATTCGGCCGTAGAGCGCGGCGCGGGCACCGTGCTTACGAGCCTCCCAAAGCTGGAAGAACGCATCGAACGTCGTTCCGCTGGCGCCGCCCAGAATGCCGGGCACCAGGTGCGGGTCATACGCCGCCAGTTCTTCCATCGCCGCCGGGCCGTGGTACGCGATCTTAAGGAAAACGGGGCGACCCTTCCCGCACACGCCAGCCAAGGTGCGCACGATCAGATCGTTGGTAAATCGCCCGAGGTCGGTGGGGCAGGCGTCGCCGCAGGCGTTGGGGTCGAAGACTTCAAGGAAGTGTCGGAAGCCTTTCCGCTCAGCCTCTTCACGGAAGGATTTGTAGGCTTCGATCGTCGGCAGATCGAATTCGAGGTCGTTATTCGGCGTGATTGAATAGAGGCCCAGGTCCGCGCCCAGCGAGCGTTCGTGCTGCGCCGGATCGATCTTCCCCGCCATAATGTGATCCAGAAGCGCCGATCGGAAGGGCCTGGATGGTTCCTTTGCGTACTGCCCGCCGGCGGGGAGGTGGATGTCGGTGGTGTCGTTCGCGCGGGCGGCGGGGGTGATGGCCGAGCGATCGAACAAACGCTCTTTGATCGTCAGCAGTTCGTTGGTGCTCGCGCTCATCAGCACGATATCGACCAGACCCTGCCTTATGACGCCGCGAATCTGCTCCCGATACTCCGCCAGCGTGCGCCGCTTGCGCGTCACCGGATCGACGCCCGTCGCCGCCAGCCCGGTCGCCATGTCGGCGTCCTTCGCGTCGGCGAGAATAAACGCCTTCGACCGCAACGGATCGGCGTGGATGTCGGCGAGTTTTTGATCGAGTGATTTCATAAACGGGGGTCGGGGGTCGGAGGTCGGAGGGCGTAGGTTGTGGGTCGTGGGTTGTGGGTCGGGAGTCGGGGGTTGGAGAGCGAGATTCGACTCCCGACCTCCGACCTACGACCAACGACCAACGACCCACGCTTCACGCACTTACCATGATCTGATCCGTAATCACCTGCACGAGTTGTTCGATGTCGCCTTCAGAGTAGTTCTGAGGGATCATCGACCCCAGCGCCCGTTCGATCGGCGACTGCTGGGGCACGGGACAGGTTCCGCCGCCGACGCTCATCTTGCCGCGTGAGCCGAACTCGCCGCCGCCCACGCGACTCAGAAAATCGGTCGCGGCGCAGCTGACTTCGCCCTTCTTCGCCTGCTCAGTGCGCGGGTCGCTCAGGCCGAACTTCGCCTTGAGCTGGATCAGTTCACTCATCTCGCCCGAATCGAGCGTCTGAACCGTGCCAAGCTGCTTGGCCAATAGCAGGATACGAGCGTAGGCGTCGACGATTTCGAGCTTGTAGTAGCACTGTTCAAGATCGGTATCGAAGCAGACGACGCCGTGGTTGCCCATCAGCACCGTGTTCGAATCCTTGACGAACGGCAGGATCGATTCGGCCAGGCGCTGGTCGCCGGGCGTGACGTACTTCGCCATCTTCACCGGCCCGAGAAACACTTCGGCCTCGGGGTGGATGCAGGTCGGCAGCTCCACACCCGCGATCGCGAACGCCGTCGCGTGCGGCGGGTGCGAGTGGATCACCGCCACCACGTCGGGACGCGCCTTGTAGATCGCCGCATGCATCAAAAACTCGCTCGACCGCTTCCGCTTGCCCGACAACTGCTTGCCATTGGCGTCGACGGTGCAGATGTCGTCGGTCGACAGATTGCCCTTGCTGATGCCGGTCGGCGTACACAGGAATTTGTTCGGGCCGAGGCGGTACGAGTGATTACCCTCGTTGCCGGCACAGAAACCCTTGTGCCAGATGCGCCTGCCGATATCGCAAAGCTGCTGCTTGATCTTGAACTCGTTGGCAACGGGAATGGCCATGGTTAAATCTCCAATTCAATCGTGACCTGATCGAGGATCGCGGTCACATAGGCATCCAGGGGAACAATCTTCTCAGGGTAGAACGGCATGCACGCTTCACGCGATTCGGTGAAGCAGACGGTCTCGCCGTCGCCAGCGCCGAGGTGGTCATACGCGACCACCGTTTCAACGCTCTTGCGCGGCTTGCCCGCCAGCGAGAACCGGTCCTGCACTTCCAGGATCAGGAAACGTCCCCCCACGAGGGTCGGATAGACCACCGAGTGAGAGACGCGACCGATGACTTTGCCGATTCGCATACTTTTTAGCCGCAGATGGACGCAGATAGACGCAGGTGAATGCAGAAAAGAGAGGTCATTTCTGACAGCCTCCACAACAGGTTTTCATCTGCGTGCATCTGCGTTCATCTGCGGTTCCTAACGTCTTCAATTCGGTTTCGACCACCGCATCGATCTTGCGTTCGAGCTTGCAGAATCGCACGAGCAGGTTCTTCAGCGGGTTCAGCGGCCATTGGCCGCGCTCGACGATCAGCACGTTCGCGGCGATCGACGCGATCGATTCTTCGACCGCCGCCATCGTGGTGGCGACGACGGCTCGCAGGTTCGGGGCCTTGTTGGCCAATACGGTGGCGATCCCCGCGTTCTTGACGATCATCACTCCGCCGGTTGCGGTGCTAGCGGCGACGGATTGCGAGAGCGTGCGCACCGCGCTGATGGCGCGGCTGGCGTCTTCAAGGATGGACATCGATTCAAGTTTCACTTCGCGTCCACTCATTCCGATCGCGGCCTTGGCGACCCCGTCAGGGCCGTCGGACCACCAGAGATACTTTCCGCTCAAAGTCACGCACGGGTTTACACCCGTGGCCTTTGGCGCGGTCAGGTCGATCTTCACTTCGTCGTAGCCGATCGTGATCTTGCCGTGGCGAATCCAGTCCTGGGCCGCCGGGGTCAGCCGGGCCCGGTACGGGAGCACGATCTTCCCGTTCAGCTTCCACAGTTGTTCGAGCTGTCGCTGGGTCAGGATCATGTGCCACTCTCGATCGCACAGACGAAATACCGCACCGGCGATTTGTCATGCTTGACCAGATCGCGGGCACCTTTGCCGTCGGAGTTCAGCACCACGGTCTGTCCGACCGCCGCGTTAAGTCCGCTGACCGCGACCACGGGGTCGTTCTCCGGCTGTCGGGCGTTGTTCAGCGGCTGAACGACGAGCAACCGCCACCTGTTCATTGACGGGTGCTTGATGGTTGCAGTCGCGTGGCCGATGACTTTGCCCAATTGCATAGTGGCTTGTGGCGTGTTGCATGTGGCGTGTGGATGTCTTCTCCACATGCCAACTGCTACGCGCCACGTGCTCCCTAAATCATCCTCAAACTGCCCGTAATCATGATTCGTCGATACCGCGTGAACGTCAGCGGGGTCGTGATGCCTTCGCCGGTGGGGGTGGCGATCGAGTAGCTGAGGTGGCCTTGTCCGCCGAGGCCCAGGCCCGTCGGGCTGCCGCCGTTGACGACGAACAGCGTCGTCGCGGCGCGTCGGCCGAAACGGGTGACGGTATCCATGTTGCGGCTGTGGATCAACGCGGTGTGGCGGTAGCCGTGTTCGGACTCAATCGCCTTGTCGATCGCCTCGTTCACGTCGCGGCAACGGACGAGTGGGATGAACGGCATCATCTGCTCCTCCTGCACGAACGGGTGATCGAAATTCGTCTCGCCAAACACCAGTTGGCACGACGGCGGCGCCGAAGCACCCGCGGCGGCGGCGAGGTAGGTGGCGTCTTTGCCGACATAGTCCTTGTTCACGTGCGGCTTGCGGTCTTCGCCGATCTTGAACGCGACGCTCGTCAGCTTCTCCACCTGCGGGCTGGTTAACTGCACCGCGCCGGCGGTCTGCAGCGCGGCCACGAGCTTGTCGTAAACGCTCTCGACCACCAGAACCTGCTTCTCGCCGATGCACAGCAGATTGTTGTCGTAACTGGCGCCCCGGATGATCGACTCGGCAGCGTTCTTCAGGCACGCCGTCTCGTCCACCACCACGGGCGGATTTCCCGGGCCTGCGACGATCGCACGCTTTGGCGACCTAAGCGCCGCGCGAGCGACGGCCGGCCCGCCGGTCACCACCAGCAGCGAGATGCCGCGGTGATTAAAAATCGCGTCGGCGCTTTCCAGCGACGGGTTGGCGATGATCGTGATCAGGTGTTCGATGCCGAACTTGGCCGCAATTTGTTTGTTGTATTCGCGCACCGCGATCACCGCGCAGTTCACGCCGCTGGGATGCGGGTTGGCGACGATCGAGTTGCCCGACGCAACCATGTTGATGACGTTGGCGCTCAGCGTCGGCACCGAGTGTGTCACAGGCGTGATGATCCCGATGACGCCGAACGGAGCGAACTCTTCCAGGCAGACGCCGTTGGAGCCACTGGTGGCGTAAGTCTTCAGGTATTCGACGCCGGGCACCAGTTCCAGGATTTGCAGCTTCTCGATCTTGTGATCCAGCCGGCCGATCTTGGTTTCCTTGAACTCGATCTCGCCCCAGGTGTGGGCGTTTTGCTTGGCGATCGATTTGACGAGCTTGACGATCTGATCGCGATCGTCGAGCGACAGTTTGAGAAGTTTCTGCTGCGCATCGGTGGCGGCGCGGACGGCGTCGTCGACATTGTCGAAGATGCCGTATCGGCCGTCGGCGACCTGGCCGGAAGCGGCGGGGCGCATCGGTTCATTGGCGGCGGCGTCTTCACCGGCGCGGGGGGCGGGGGACTTGAAGTCGACCTTCGACTGCAACTTCCGCATCACCTCTGCGACGACATCTTGTACGAGTGTTGCATCCATTGTGGTCGGGTGGTTTTCAACCCACCGTTCCAATCGAACGCCGGTGGGTTGAAACCCACCCTACAAATCACTTTGCTTGATAGAACGACTTCCCGCCGAA